>NZ_QZFV01000070.1:0-94522 GCF_003600245.1 Amycolatopsis panacis | reverse complement strand
GTGCTGAGTCTGTGAAGGGACCCTTCACAGACTCAGAGTCCGTGAAGGGTCCCTTCACGGACCTCTATACCGACTTTGCCGGAACCCTGGCCTCTGGGGCCGTGAAGGTGGCCTTCACAGCCCTGGGCGAGCGTCAGCGCGGATGGCCGCCGCGTGGCCGTGGCGGGCCGAGCAAGCGAGTCAGCGCGCCGTCCGGCACGCCGAGGATGTCTTCGAGACTCCTCAACGCCCGCAAGGATTCCGGACGTTCGGGGCGGCAGCGCGCGGACTGCCAGTGACTCAGCGTGGCGAGGCTGATCGGCGTGCCACGGCTGCGCAGGCGGTACCTGATCCGCTCCAGGCCGAGCCCGCGGACCCGGATCGCCGTTCTCAGCGCCTCCGCGAACGGCCCGGTTTCGAGCAGCCGCTCGAGTTCCGGCACCGTCGGGTGCTCTTGCCCGACCGCTCGCCCACCGGTCATCGCGCACGCTCCGAACCAACCATCCGCGGGAAATCCCAGAGAGGGTAGGCCCACGGGCAGCTTGATCGGAAGAGCCCTCACCCACGCGCGGGCAACGCCGCGACGATCTCCGCAAGCGTTGCGGCGTAACCGGAATTGACCGTCACATAGGAAATTCCCCACCGCTGCCGCCAGCGGGCAAGGGTGTCCGCGGCGGCCGAGGGATCCGATGGCAGCACCGTGACCGCCTTCTCCTCGACCAGCTGTGGCACGTCGATCCCGGTGAATTTCGCCAGCCGCGGGGACGGTTCGGCGCCGATCGCGACCAGGTTCACCGCCAGTTCGAGGTCCCGGCCGCCCGCCTCCGCCCGCAGAGTGTCCACAATGGAATCTGCTTGTTCCTCGGTGGTCCGCGGGGACCAGGCGAAGGTCACCGTGTCGGCGGTCCGCGCGGCCAGCCGGAGCATCCTGCGCCCGGCGGCGGCGAGCATCAGCCGAGGCCGGGAAGGCGACTCACGGAGCAGATCGAGAGTGTCGGCGAGCCGGGCGACGCGTTCGGCCGGAGCGGCGAACTCGCGACCGAGCGTGGCCGCCTGCGCGCCGGCGCCCGGATGCCCGACGCCGAGCCCCAGCTCGAATCGCCCACCGGTGGCCCGATGCAGCGAATCGACCTGCCAGGCGAGCTGACGGGCAGCACGGAAGGGGTCGGCGAGGACGAACGTGCCGACGGTCAGCCTGCTGGTCACCGCCGCGGCGGCCGGGACGAGCGTCAACGGGTCGAGCCCGCCGACCGGGTCGGTCGCGAGCATCGTGTCCAGGCCGAGTTCCTCGATCCGGCGGGCCTGCGCGGTCCAGGACGCCAGATCCGGGGCGTACCCGGCGACGATGCCAAAGCGGAACTGTTCGGTGGTCATGCCCACCATGGTCGGCGGCGGCGCGGGACGGCACATCCGCCCGGCGGCGACACCCGCGCGTACGCCCGCGGACGCAGCTCAGCGCAGCGCGACCGACAGCGCCTGCGCGATCTCCTTGCCGATGGCGTGCGTGGCGACGTGCGGCGGCTGTCCGACCTTGACCACCATCGGACCGCCGAACGGCTGGCGCTCCACCACCTCGATCCGCTCGCCGAGGGAGATCGCGTGCTCGGTGAGATACCGCAGCAGGTCCGGATCGGTGTCCCAGACCCGCACGATCTCGCCGACCGCGCCCGGCGGCAGATCGTCCAGGATGCGCATCGGCAGCTCCTCGACGCTGCCGTCCGCGGCCGGGATGGGGTCGCCGTGCGGATCACGGGCCGGGTCGCCCAGCTTCGCCGCGATCCGCGTGATCAGCAGATCGGACACGGCGTGTTCCAGCGCGTCCGCCTCGGCGTGCACCTCGTCCCAGGTGTAGCCCAGCTCGGAGACCAGGTAGGTCTCGATCAGCCGGTGCCTGCGCAGCACCGAACGGGCCAGCCGCCTGCCCTCGCCGGTCAGCTCGATGCCGTGGTAGGGCACGTGCTCGACCAGCCCGAGCTGCGCCAGCTTGGTGACCATTCCGGACGCCGAGGACGGGCTGACCTCAAGCCGCCCGGCCAGCGAGGCGTTGGTGACCGCCTCGCCCCGTTCGACCAGGCCGTAGATCACCCGCACGTAGTCCTCGACCGAGGACGACTTCCGGACGGAACCATCTTCCATGCCGCCTACGATACGGGCAGCTCCCGTCACGATCCGCGAAGGTGCGGGGTGTGCTCAGCGCCGCCAGCGGTAGCGGATCCAGCCCGGCACCGGCTCCGCGCCGAGCTGCGCGTAGAACGCCTCGCCCTTCTCGTTGCCCGCCTGCATGTCCCATTCCACCCGGCCGGTGGTGCGGGCCCGCAGCGCGTCCAGCAGCTCCTGGCCGAGCCCGTGCCGACGATACTGCGGGCGGACGAACAGATCGTCCAGCCAGATCCCCGGACGGCCCTCCCAGGTGGAGAAATTCCAGCTGCAGAAGGCGAATCCGGCGACCTCGTGCGGACGGCCGGGCGGCGTGGCGATCAGCACCCACGCCTTGGGTTCCGGGCCGAACAGGTGCCCGCTCATCTGCGCGCGGTCCAGCTTGAGGTCGTGCTTGTCCTCGTAGACCGCGTGCTCCTCGATCAGCGTGCAGATCTCCTCGATGTCCTCGGAGACGGCGTCGCGCACGGGCATCGGGCGCCCCTTTCTGTTCGGTTTCTGTCGGTGCCGGTCGGTACCGTCGCCGGTATGACCGAGGACGAACGGTTCGAAGACCTCGTCGACGAGTTCCAGCGGCTGCCGGAGGTGACCCCGCCGGGCGCGAGCCGGGGATTCGGCTCGCACGCGCTGCGGGTGCACAACCGGATCTTCGCCATGCACGTGCGGGGCAGGCTGGTGGTGAAGCTGCCGAAGTCCAGGGTGGACGCGCTGGTCGAAGACGGGCACGGCGTGCGATTCGACGCCAACAAGGGGACGCCGATGAAGGAGTGGCTCGCAGTGGCCCCGGATTCGCCGCTGAGCTGGGCGGAGCTGGCGAGGGAGGCGATGGAGTTCGTCGTCGGGGCGCGGAAACGATAGCGTCGGGCCACGCGGCTCACCCCGCCTCGTACCGCAGTTCGCCCGCCACGGCGGTCGCCAGCACCTCCGGTCGTTCCACTGTGGACAGCGGATTCGCGGACAGCACGACGAAATCGGCCAGCTTCCCCGGCTCCAGCGTGCCGAGGTAGGACTCCGCGAAGGTGGCGTAAGCCGAGCCGTAGGTATAGGCGCGCAAGGCTTCCGCGGGCGTCAGCGCCTCGCCGGGGCCGAACGGCGCACCGGTCGAAGTCCGGCGTGCCACCATGTCCGCGAGCCCGAGCAGCGGCGCACCGTCCACCACCGGGCGATCGGAGCTGGCCGGCAGGACACATCCGGCGTCGAGCAGGCTGCGCAGGCGATAGCACCACGGCACCCGGGCCTCGCCGAGCGCGGCACGCATACCGTCGCCCAGCTCGTTCACGAACCGGCCTTGCGGGGACGGAATCAGGCCCAGCCGCGCGAGCCGGGCCAGCTCCGCGGGCTGGAGTACCGCGCAGTGCTCGATCCGGTGCCGGTGGTCCGGCCGCGGCGTTGCGGCCAGCGCGGCTTCGTAGGCGTCGAGCACCACCGTGATCGCACGGTCGCCGATCGCGTGCGTCGCGATCTGCCAGCCCGCGTCGTGGGCGAGGCGAATGGTCCTGGCCAGTTCCTCCTCCGGCACCTGGAAGTAGCCACGGTTGTCCGGCTCGCCGTCGAACGGCTCGTGCATCGCACAGGTGCGGCCCACCAGGGAACCGTCCGCGAACAACTTCATCGGCCCGACGCGCAGCCACTCGTCGCCGAGCCCGGTGCGCAGCCCGAGGTCGAGCCCGAAACCGGCACCGTCCGGCAGATCGTGCAGCACGCTGGCGGACACCATCACCGTGCTGCGCACCCGAAGCACCCCGCGTTCACGCGCCAGCTGGTACGCGGCCAGCTCGGCGGGCGTCTGCCCGACCAGCCCGCCGCCGATCCCCGCTTCCTGCACGCTCGTGATGCCCTCGGACAGGTACCGCGTACTCGCCCGGTCCAGACCACGGACCACGGACTCGATCGGCACCGGATAGGTCAGCGGCCGCAGCAGCAGCTGGGCCTGTTCGCGCAGCAGCCCGGTGGGCGAGCCTTCGGCGTCGCACACCACGTCGCCGCCGACCGGCACGTTCACCAGGTCCAGCTGATCGAGCACGGCGGAATTGACCACCGTCATGTGCCCCGAAGTGTGCATCAGCCGCACGAGCAGGCCCGGGGCCGCGCGGTCCAGTCCACGGCGGTCCGGATGCTGCCCGCCGGCCAGCTTGTTCTGGTCGTAACCACTGCCGACGACCCAGCTCCCGGCGGGCAACCCGGCCGCACGCCGGGCGATCGCGTCGTAAATCTCTTCCGCGCTGCGGCATTCGCTCAGCGGCACGTCGTCCAGGGCCATCCCGAACCAGGCCATGTGGTTGTGCGCGTCGTGGAAACCGGGCGCGACGAACGAGCCGCCGAGGTCCACCCGCCGCCGCGCGGACAGCCCTTCCGCGTCCTCGCCCACGGCCACGATCCGGCCGTGCAACACGGCGAGCGCACTCTCCCCGGTCACCAGCCGGGCGTTCTCGTACACCGCGTCGACCCGCATGCGACTGACCCTATCGATCGATCGATCGAACGTCTAGGCTCGACATCATGAGCACCGTGGACCTGGCCGTCGAAGGCGGCATCGCGCAGATCCGGCTGAACCGTCCCGAGCGGCTGAACGCGGTCGCCCCGGTATTGGTGGACGACTTCCTCGCCGCGCTCGACGGCGCGGCCCGCAGCTCCGCCAGTGTGGTGCTGCTGTCAGGAAACGGGCGCGCCTTCTGCGCCGGGCACGACCTTAAGGAACCCACGCCCGAAGGCGATTCCCGCCCCCGGCTGGACCGGCTCCAGGACATCACCCGGCGGCTGCGCGCGCTGCCACAACCGGTGCTCGCCGCGGTGCACGGCTACGCGCTGGGCGCGGGCGCGGAGTTCGCGCTGGGCTGTGACCTGATCCTGGCCGCCGAGGACGCGGTGTTCGGGTTCCCCGAGGTGTCGCTCGGATTGAGCGTGACCGGCGCCGCGTCGCGATTGCTGCCCCTGCTCGTCGGACCGATCAAGGCGAAGGAACTGCTGCTGCTCGGCGAACGCTTCAACGGCCGCCGCGCGCACGAGCTTGGCCTGGTCAACGCGGCCGTGCCCGCAGAAGAATTGATGCCGCTAGCGCTGGGCTGGGCCGAGAAGATCGCGCACCACCCGCCCGAGGCGGCCACGATGGCCAAGCGAGCACTCGATTCCGGCATCGACCACGCCCTCGAATCGGCCTTGGAGCTTGAGATCAGCCACGCGCTGATCACCGAGCACTCGGCCGCGGTCCGGGAGTCCACCGAAGCTTTCCGGAGCCGATCGTGAACGCCGACACCCTCGTCGCGCTGGTCACTCAGGCCGCGCGGCAGTGGCCGGAGCGCACCGCGTGGCACTTCGACGCCACCGGCGCTCGCTACACGTTCGCCGAGGTCGACGAGCACAGCGGCCGGTTCGCCGCAGGGTTGCACGAGCTGGGCGTGCGAACCGGTGATCGGGTCGCGGTGATGCTGCGCAATCAACCCGAGTTCCCGTTGCTGTGGCTCGCGCTCGCGAAGCTCGGCGCGGTCCTGGTCCCGGTGAACATCAATTACCGCGAGTTCGACGGCGCACACGTGCTTCGTCATTCCGGCGCGCGCTTCGCCGTGGCCGCCGGGGAATTCGTGGAGCTGCTGGCGAAGATCGCACCGGACACCGCCGTCGAGCGGGTGCTCACGCCGGACGGGCTGCGTTCGGACACCGTCCGGGAAGCCGATCCGGTCGTGGCCGAACAACCGATGAACATCCAGTACACCTCGGGTACCACCGGCGCGCCGAAGGGCTGCGTGCTGCCACACCGCTACTGGACCACCCTCGCACTCGGGCTGACCACCGATTTTCCCTCGATCGGCGCCGGCGACGTCCTGCTCACCGCCCAGCCGTTCCACTACATCGATCCACAGTGGAACGTCGCGCTCGGGCTGGCCGGCGGTGCCACGCTCGTGGTGCTGGACCGGTTCCATCCGTCGTCGTTCTGGGACAAGGTGCGCGAACACGGCGTGACCTGGTTCTACTGCCTCGGCCTGATGCCCACACTGCTGCTGCGCCAGCCGCCGGGCCCGGCCGACCGTGCGCACAAGGTGCGGGCGATCTCGGCGTCGATCCCACCGGAGCTGCATGCCGAGCTGGAGCAACGCTGGGGCGTGCCGTGGTATGAGGCTTTCGGCATGACCGAGAGCGGCAGCGATCTCCGGGTCTCGGAGGCCGACCACGACGTCGCAGTCGGCACCGGCTGCATTGGACGGCCTACCCGCGACCGCGAAGTGATCATCGCCGGGGAGGACGGGAAGCCGCTGCCCCGCGGGGAAACCGGCGAGCTGCTGATCCGCGGGCTCGGCCTGATGCAGGGCTACCACGACGATCCCGAAGCCACCGCACGCGTGTTCACCGGCGGTTGGCTCCACACCGGCGATCTCGCGCGAATGGACGCCGAGGGGCGCGTCTACTACGTCGGCCGCACCAAGGACATGATCCGGCGAAGCGGCGAGAACGTCTCCGCCGACGAGGTGGAACGCGCGCTGCTGCAGCACCCGGCGGTCCGGCTCGCGGCTGTGCTCGCCGTGCCCGACGAGTTACGCGGCGAGGAGGTGAAGGCGTACGTGGTGTGCGAAGGCGAGCGCCCGCCGCCGTCGGAGCTGGCGGAGTTCTGCGCCGGACAGCTGGCCTACTTCAAGGTGCCACGGTTCTGGACCTTTGCCGAAGACCTTCCGTTGACGCCGTCCGAACGCGTGGCGAAAGGCGAGCTGCGCAAGGCCGTCGATCTCCGCGCCGGCGCCTGGGACCGCAGCACCGGGCGGTGGCTGTGAACAGCGCCGAACGAGTTCGTGCGGCAGCGGTGGAACTCTTTGCCACCAAGGGTTTCCACGGTACGGGTATCCGCGATCTCGCACAGCGTGCGGAGCTTTCGTCGGCCACGCTCTACCACTACATGGGCACCAAGGAAGATCTGCTCGTCGAGATCATGACAACGGCGTTACAACGGTTGCTCGACGCGGCGGAGCAGGTCACCACCGACGCCGGGGATCCGGTGGCCCGGCTGCGTGCACTGGTCGCCTTGCACGTGCTCGCGCACGCCGTGTCGCCCGGCGAAACCCGCGTGGTGGACAACGAAGTCGACGCACTTTCGGCCGCCGCGCGGGGCCGCGTGGTCGCGTTGCGGGACGAGTACGAGCAGTTGTGGGCGCGGATCATCGAAGACGGGGTCGGCCGCGGCGCATTCCACACCGAACGCCCCGCGGTGACCCGGCGGGCATTGCTGGAAATGTGCAGCGGAGTGGCCCGCTGGTATTCGCCACGCGGGCCGTTGCGGCTGGAAGAGCTGGCCACGCATTACGCGGAACTGGCGTTGCGGGCCCTGGGCAACCCGGCCGCGGTGGGTCCGGACGAGGTGCGACGGTGCCGGGAAGTCGTCGCCCGGGTGTGGGACATCCCTGTTCGGGCGGGCAATTAGTGAGGTACGCCTTGCCCCGGCGGCGAACGTGGGGGACGCTCGAAGGGTGAACGAGGAAACGATCCAACTCGAACTGGACGACTCGGGTCTCGCACCTGGCCTGCCTGCTCCCTCCCACTCCCGTGATCAGGTCCAGGACGTGCCGTATCGCCCGGTCGAATTCCGCGACGACGATCTGCCCGCCGCGCTGGAACGCTGTGCCCGGTGGCTACGTCAGGCGCAGGAGTGGCTCGGGGAACCGCTCGACGTGCTCGCGATCCATCTGGACTACGACGAACGTCAGGGTTCGCCCTACTACGACGTGAAGGTGCTCTGCAACGAGGAGGACCTCGCCGGCGTCCCGATCGCGCTTCGCAACAGCAAGTAGCACCCCTGCCTTTCGCCGCGGAGGCCCGCTCGGACACCGAGCGGGCCTCCGTCGCATTTCCGGCCGTCCGACCCCGGTTTCCGCGCCGTTTCCGTGACAACTCCGGCGGGCACCGGGAAGATCGGAGAAGGACGAGGAGGGTGTCACGTGACAGAGATCGTGGTCCGCTGGTCGGCTCCGCTCCCGGTGGCGGAGCGTCACCTGCGGTTGCTCGACGACATCGAGCGCGGCCGGTTCGAGGCTTACCGGCAGGAGATCGACCGGCGGCGGTTCCTGACCGGCCGGGTGCTGGCGAAGACGCTCACCGCGCAGCGGCTCGGCGGCGAGCCGGAATCCGTACGCTTCGATTCGACCTGCGAGGACTGCGGCAAGCCCCACGGCCGCCCCCGGGTGCCCGGTGCGGACCTGGTGCTGTCGATCTCGCATTCGGGTGAGCTGATCGGCCTCGCCGCCACCGACGGCGTACCGGTGGGCCTCGACGTGGAAACCTCGAACCGTAAAGCGGAAGCGTCACTGGTCGAGTACGCGCTGAGCCCGGCCGAGCAGCAGGCCGTGGCCGGGCTTTCGGACGAGGAACGCGCGGCGGCCTTCTTCGTGTACTGGACGCGCAAGGAAGCCGTGATGAAGGCGACCGGCAAGGGCCTGAAGATCCCGCTGCAGAGCATCACGTTCTCGCGCTACGACGCGCCGGCCGAACTCGTCGCCTCCGGCGATCCCGCTCTGGACCCGGCCGGCACGCGGCTGGCCGACCTGAAGGCCGCCGAGGGCCACCGCGCCGCCGTCGCCGCGCTGACCACCGAGGCGCTCACTGTCACCGAGGAGCACTGGCTCCCCTGAGCAGGGCTGTGAAGGGTCCCTTCACGGACTCTGCGGCTAGGGCGTCGGCAAAGTCGGTGTGGAGGGCCCTGCGCAGCTGCGGAGGGCTGTGAAGGGACCCTTCACGGACTCTGAGTCCGTCAGGGGCACCCTCACGGACCCGAAACCGGTCGGGCAGCCACGGCTCTCTCTGCTGATCACGGGTCCGCGACCAACTTTGCCGGAACCCTGGACGCTGGGGCTGTGAAGGGTCCCTTCGCAGCCCCTACGCCGAGCGGTCGTCCAGACCCATCGCGGCCAGCAGCGTGCCGAACTTGGCGACGGTCTCCTGGTACTCCACCTCCGGGTCGGATGCGGCCACGATGCCGCCGCCGGCGTAGAGGCGCAGGGACTGCTGCGTGACTTGCGCACAGCGGACCGCCACCGCCCACTCCCCGTCCCCGGCCGCGTCGACCCAGCCGACGGTGCCCGCGTAGTAACCGCGGTCGAACGGCTCCAGCTCCTTTTCCAGCGCCCGCGCCCCGGCCGTGGGGGTGCCACAGGTAGCCGGGGTCGGATGCAGGGCGGCAGCGAGGTCAAGGGCGGTCACCGAGCGGTCCACCAGCTCGCCGGTGATCGCCGTGCGCAGGTGCCAGATCGCCGGCGTGGAGACCAGCTCGGGCTCGCCCGGGACGTCCAGTTTGCGGCAGAACGGCCGCAGTGCCTCGACTACGTACTCGACGACCACGGCGTGTTCTTCCTGGTCCTTGGCCGAGGACCGGAGCCGCTCACCGCTCGCCCGGTCGGCCGCCGGATCGGCCGCGCGCGGCATCGACCCGGCGTGCGGCGTGGTGAACACGGAGTCACCGGCGCGGGAGAGCAGCAGCTCCGGCGTCGCGCCGACGAGGGTGGCGCCGCCGGGCAGCTCGGCGGCGTAGGTGTGGTGCCGCGGATTGCCGCAGGCCAGATTGCGCACGATCCGCTCGACCGGGATCGGTGCGTCGAATTCGAGGTCGAGCGCACGGGCCAGCACGGCCTTGCGAAGGCCACGCTCGCCGAGGGCGGCGACCGCGGCACGGACATTGGCCCGGTGCCCTTCGGCCGAGGGCAGGCGCCGTGTGGCCACCGGCGCGGGCAGCTCTTCGACGGGCGGCAGGACCGGGGTCTCCGCCTCGGCCTGCGCCCGGTGGACGGTGCGCGGCAGCACCAGGCGCCCGGGCACGGTGGTGTCCGGGCCGGTGTCGAACGGCAGCGCGCCGACCGCCAGCGGCACCCCGGAGCGGTCCAGCTCCGCGGCCACGGTCCTGGCCAGCCTGCGCGGGTCGAGATCGGCGAGGATGGCGGCGGCACCCTGCGCGAGCAGGGCACGACGAGCCGTGGCGAACAGGAAGTCGCCCCGCCGGTAGCGGAGGGTGGTCTCGACCGGGCTCGCCGGTGCGGTTCTGGTCGGCACCCTTCCAGCGTCCCAGGATCCAGGAGCCCGCGGGGAAAGTGTTGCCGGAAGAACACCTCCGGCACACTTCCCCGCGACCCTGGTGCCCGGACGCGGGCACAGCGCTACTTGAGCGCGTCGATCAGCGCCTCGCGCTGCCGTTCACCCAGGCCGGCGGCACGCCGGTCGGGGTCGATGCCCGCCTGCTCGAGCAGCGCCGCGACCTTGACCGCGCCGAGGCCCGGGACGGCCTTGAGGAGCTGGGTGACCTTCGTCTTGCCGATGGTCTTGTTCTCCTTGGCCTGCTTGAGCACCGATTCAATGGTCTCTTTGCCGGCCTTGATCGAAGCGAGCAGCTCCGAACGCGCCTTACGCGCCTCTGCCGCCTTGGCGAGGGCCTCGGCGCGCTGCTCGGGAGTCAACGTGGGCAGAGCCAACGTAATGTCCTTTCCTCTCACGTGTCCGCTTCCGCGGCCGACGGCTTCCACCGTGTGCTTGCAAGAGCAAGCGCTGGCCAGCCGTCTCTTACCACGGCCCCAGTAAACGCCACGTGCCCGCGGAGTGCGCAACCGACACGCACTTATCACCCTCGGCCAACCTGCCGGGGAAGCAGTGATGGGACCCCTCACCACCTGTGCAAACGGTCGCGAACGGTCGTTTTCCGCCGCAATTGGACCACCCGAACGGGAGTCTATTTCACAACGGTTACGACAACGCATTTTCTTGTCTCACAACGGAAATCTTGGATAAAGTTGATCAAGGCGCGGGAGCCGCGCCACCCGATACGGGGGTGGTCGTCGCCGCGGCGTGATCCGAACTTGACGGTGCCTGCCGCGGCCCATCCGGATTACAGTCGGCAACACCCCAGTTCACCGGCGAACGAGCACGGGAGTCACCCATGTTGAGCACGATGCAGGACGGGCAGCTGTCGCTGGCGAAGCTGCTGCGGCACGGCACGAAGGTGCACGCAGCGAGCGAGGTCATCACCTGGACCGGTTCAGAATCCCGCCGCGAGACCTTCGCGGACCTCGGCAGGCACGCCGCCCGGCTGGCCGGGGCGCTGCGCGGGCTCGGGGTGACCGGGGATCAGCGGGTCGCCACGTTCATGTGGAACAACGCCGAGCACCTGGCCGCCTACCTGGCGGTACCGGCGATGGGCGCGGTGCTGCACACGCTCAACATCCGGCTGTTCCCCGAGCAGCTCACCTTCGTCGCGAACCACGCCGAGGACCAGGTGGTGATCGTCGACGGCACGCTGGTGCCGCTGCTGGCGAAGAACCTGCCCGCGATGAAGACGGTCAAGCACGTGATCGTGGCCAACGGCGACGCCGCCACGCTGACCGCGCCCGAGGGCGTCACCGTGCACGCCTACGACGAGCTGCTGGCCGCGCAGCCGGACGAGTTCGACTGGCCGGAGATCGACGAACGCTCCGCGGCCGCGATGTGCTACACCTCGGGCACCACGGGTGACCCCAAGGGCGTGGTCTACTCGCACCGGTCGATCTGGCTGCACTCGATGCAGGTGTGCATGACCGACAGCATGGCGTTGGCGCAGGAGGACACCGCGCTGGCGATCGTGCCGATGTTCCACGCGATGTCCTGGGGCCTGCCGTACGCGGCACTGATGGTGGGCGCCTCGCTGCTGCTGCCGGACCGGTTCCTCCAGCCGGCGCCGCTCGCCGCCCTGCTGGCCGCGGAGAAGCCGACCTTCGCCGCCGCGGTGCCCACGATCTGGCAGGGCCTGCTCGCGCACCTGGACGCGAACCCGCAGGACATCAGCCACATCCGGGAGGTCGTGGTCGGCGGTTCGGCGGCGCCGCCGTCGCTGATGCACGCCTTCGAGGAGCGCTACGGGGTGCCGATCCTGCACGCCTGGGGCATGACCGAGACCTCGCCGCTGGGCAGCGTGGCCCGCCCGCCGGCGAGTTCGACCGGCGAGCAGCGCTGGGCCTACCGCTACACCCAGGGCCGCTTCCCCGCTTCGGTGACCGCCCGCCTGATCGGGCCCAGCGGTGAGGTGCTGCCCTGGGACAACGAGTCGGTGGGCGAGCTGGAGGTCTCCGGCCCGTGGATCGCCGGCGCCTACCACGGCGGCAGCGAGGTCGACCCGGAGAAGTTCCACGAGGGGTGGCTGCGCACCGGCGACGTCGGCAAGATCAGCCCGGACGGCTTCCTCACCCTCACCGACCGCGCCAAGGACGTGATCAAGTCCGGTGGTGAATGGATCTCCTCGGTCGATCTGGAGAACCAGGTGATGGGCCACCCGGCCGTTGCCGAGGCCGCGGTGGTCGGCATCCCGGACGAGAAGTGGGACGAACGCCCGCTGGTCGCCGTCGTCGTCAAAGAGGGCGAGACGGTGACCGCCGAACAGTTGCGCGACTACCTCGGCGACAAGGTCGCGAAGTGGCAGCTGCCGGAGAACTGGACCTTCGTCAAGGAAGTGCCGAAGACGAGCGTGGGCAAGTTCGACAAGAAGCGGCTGCGCGCTTCGTACTCGGAGGGGCAGCTGGACATCTCGCACTTCTGACCACCCCAGCGCGCCCGCCGACATCACCCGTTCCCGGACGAACGGAGGGAGGAACGCCCGCAGGCACCCCGGCAACCAGTGGCAGGCGGACCGTCGCCCGGCTTCCCGCTCCGCACGCTCCCCGAGCGGGTGGCGGGGCGTGCGCCCGGCCCCTCGCTACAGCGGGTGGCGGTGGGCGGTCGAGGTCAGCACCTGGTCGGCCCCGCTTCCGAGACGGAACCCGCCGTCCGGCAGCAGGGTCGTCAGCGTCCACCAGGATCCCGACGGCCGCGGACCGTCACGTGCCCAGCGCCCGAGCCAACTTCCGCAACGCGACCCGCTCCGCACGCTCCCCGTGCGGACGGGCGGGAAAAGCGGCGTGCGCCTGGCTGCGGCCCCTCGCCACGGCGGGGTGGCGGTAGGCGATCGAGGTCAGGGTCCGGCCGGGGCCTGCTTCCACGATGCGGAAATCGCCGTCGGACAGCAACGTCCTCAGCGTCGGCCAGAAGCGGGCCGGAGCGGTCGGCTGGCTTGCCCAGAACAAGGGGTCGCCCGCTTCGGCCGCGGTCACCCGGCGGGTCGTGCGGCCCGAGTACAGCGCGATACCCGGGGAGGCGGGGCCGATCTTGGCGACCAGCCGCAGGGTTTCCTCGACGAAGGGCACCGGCGCCGAACTGTGGAAGCCGATCGTCGCGGGTGCCGGGCGGCAGGCGAAACCGTCCGCGACCAACCGGGGTCGGAGCCGAGCCAGTGGGGCGCGTGAGCCGGACAACACGAGCTGGGCCGAGCCGTCCAGGGCGCCGAGTACCACGTCCTCGCCGAGGTACCGCGTGATGCTGACGGAGGTCGTGTCCACGGCGAGCGGTCCGCCGGGTGGGGCGGAGGCCAGGCCACGTGCCTGCGCCCAGAGCAGCTCGACCGCATCGGCCAGGCCGAACACCCCGCACAGGGTCGCGGCGGCCAGTTCGCCCGCACCGTGCCCGAGCACCGCGGCCGGTGGGCCGACCCAGCTCATCACCTGCCTGCTGAGCGCGTAGCCGACCACGAACACCAGCACATGCGAGCGGGTGGCGTGGTCCATCGGCACCACCGGGTCGTCGCTGAGCCAGTCCGCGCGCACGCCCTGCCCGGCCGGGCCGAGCAGGTCGAAGACCTCGTCCGCGGCCGTGGTGAACACCGGCTCCCGCCGGTACAGCCCGGCCGCCATCCGCGGATAGTGCGCGCCGGCCCCTGGCAGTACCAGGGCGACCGGTGGTTGCA
The DNA here is from genome assembly GCF_003600245.1 of Amycolatopsis panacis. NCBI lineage: Bacteria > Bacillati > Actinomycetota > Actinomycetes > Pseudonocardiales > Pseudonocardiaceae > Amycolatopsis > Amycolatopsis panacis. The sequence goes on along the minus strand of NZ_QZFV01000070.1, from coordinate 80,622 downwards.
TCATCACGGCGTTCCTCCCGCCTCGGCCCGCGGAACCCCCATGGCCACGGACAAGGACCGACAATCGCCGACCCGGCTGGAACGGTGCTCGAACAGTGCTCAAACGACCGCGCGCCGATATGGGACGAACCCGATACGGCAGCAGGGGAACGACGCCGGGTGAGGGACCACCACAACCACAGCGGCAGCGGGCGAGCTGCCCCGCCAGGAAAGCCGCGCTCGACCCCGCCAGCACCGTAATCCACAACTCCCCCGGATCGGGCCGCACGCCACCTCATCCGTTCCGCAACCACGAAGGCACCAGGCCGCAGCCCGCACCAGCACCGGGTCAAGCCGCAAGCCGGCTCCGTACCCCAACCACGACGGCACCAGGCAGCCCGCACATCACCCACAAGCACCACAAACCCACCCCAGCCCGGCACGCACCCCGCCCAAACCACCCCAGTCGAACAGACGAGTGCCCTCCCGAAGACCCACCGCCCCAGACCCCGACCACACCTGCCGAAGACCCGCCTGGCACAGAATGCCGTTGCCACCCGGCCGTTTCGGCACTTCCTTCACCGCGGCAGAACACCGCCGCCGGGGCGCAGCGGCCGTCGCCGGGTTCTCAGGCCTGATCGTCCGGCGAGCCGCGCGGCGGGGACGGTGCGGGTAGGGGAGGCTGTGCCCCGGCACTTCGGGCAGGGTGGAGGAGAACGGGGATGCAGCAGCGCAACAGGCGGGCGTTTCTCTCGCTGGCCGGTACGGCCGCGGTCGGCGCGGTGGCGGCGGCGTGCGGGTCGAACACCGGCCGGCCGGGTGATCCGCCGCCGTCGACGGCGATGTCGGCGGGTGCGTCGTCCTCGGCGGCTGCGCCTCGGGTCTCCCTGCAGCAGTGGTATCACGCCTACGGCGAGGACGGCGTGCGCGAAGCAGTGCGGGGCTACGCCGGTTCCTACCCGGCGGCCGAGGTCAAGGTCCAGTGGAATCCCGGCGACTACGACTCGAAGATCGTCACCGCCCTGCAGAACAGCGCGGTGCCGGACGTGTTCGAGGCCCAGGTGAAGATCGACTGGGTCCGCCAGAACCAGGTGGTCCCGCTGGACGACCTCATCGCGCCGGTGAAGAACGACTTCAGCCCCGCGGTGCTCGCCGCGCAGACCGTGGAGGGCAAGGTCTACGGCATCCCGCAGGCCGCCGACACGCAGGTGCTCTTCTACCGCAAGAGCCTGCTGCAAGCCGCGGGCGTAGGGCCACCACAGACCGTGGACGAGCTGATCGACGCCGCGGGCAAGCTGACCAAGGACGGGGTCAAGGGCCTCTTCGCGGGCAACGACGGCGGCGTCGGCACGCTCACCGGCCCGCTGCTGTGGTCGGCGGGGCTGGATTATCTCAAGGCCGGCAACCGCGAGGTGGGCTTCGAAGATCCGCGCGCGGCGGCCGCGTTCGGCAAGCTGCATACGTTGAACGCCAACAGTTCCCTGCTGCTCGGCGCACCGGCGGACTGGTCGGATCCGAGCGCGTTCATCGACGGGCTGTGCGCCATGCAGTGGACCGGGCTGTGGAACATCCCGAAGGTCCGCGACGCGTTCAACGACGACTTCGGCGTGCTTCCCTTCCCGAAGCTGGACAACAGCGGTGCGCCGTCGGTGCCGGTCGGCGCGTACGGCGCGATGGTCAACGCGAAGAGCGCCCACGTGAAGGAAGCCAAGGCTTTCGTGAAGTGGCTCTGGATCGACCAGACCGACGACCAGCTGGAATTCGCCACCCGCTTCGGATTCCACGTGCCCGCCCGGCAAAGCCTGATCGACAAGGCGGACATCCTGCACACCGGCCCGGCCGCGGACGTGGCAGGCCTGCTGAAGGACCACAGCCACCTCATCGGCGGTCCAGTGTGGACACAGACGGCGAACACCGCGCTGTCGGACGCAGTCGCCAAGATCGCCAAGGAAGGCGCGGACCCGGTCGCACAGACCAAGGCCGCGGTGACCGTCGCACAGGCCGAGCTGAAGCGCCTCTTCGGATGACGCTGTCCCGCAAGGCCCGGGACACGTGGGCGTTCTGGGGGTTCGTCGGCCCGTTCCTGATCGGGCTCGTGGTGTTCGGCTATCTGCCGATCGGGTGGAGCCTCTACCTGTCGTTCTTCGACGCGCGCGACACGGTGACCCCGAGCGTGTTCGTCGGCCTGGACAACTACGCGCAGATGCTGAGCGACGGGCCGTTCCTGGCCAGTCTCGGCACGTTCAGTGTGTTCGCGGTGTTCATCGTGCCGCTCACCTTCGTGCTGTCGCTCGCGCTGGCCCTCGGGGTGCACCAGCTGAAGTTCGCGCGGGCGTTCTTCCGGTCGGTGTTCTTCCTGCCGTTCGCCTGTTCCTACGTGGTCGCCTCGCTGATCTGGAAGACCTCGCTGTTCTCCGGCGTCCGCTACGGCCTGGCCAACTCGGTGCTCGGCCTGTTCGGCGTGGACCCGGTGGCCTGGACCGGAACGGTGCACCCGCCGTTGTACTGGATCGTGTTGGTGACCGCGCGTCTCTGGCTGCAGCTGGGCTTCTACCTGATCCTTTTCCTCGCCGCGCTGCAACGGATCCCACGGCATCTGTACGAGGCGGCCTGGCTGGACGGCGCGAAATCGGGCTGGCAGGTCTTCCGGTACATCACCCTGCCGCAGCTGCGCGCGACCTCCGTCGCCGTACTGCTGCTCAATCTGATCAACGCCTACCAGGCCTTCGACGAGTTCTACAACATCCTCGGCGATTCCCGGGGCTACCCGCCGTTCGGCAGGCCACCGCTGGTGTACCTCTACTACACCTCGCTCGGCTCCGGCGGCCAGGACCTCGGCCGTGGCAGCGCGGGCGCGATGATCCTGGCCATGGTGATCGCGCTGGCGACGTTGCTGCAAGGCAGGCTGTTCCGCTTCGATCGGAGTGCCTCATGATCCGCGCGGTCCTGCGCTGGAGCGCGCTGGTGATCGCCGCCGTGTTGTTCCTGGTGCCGTTCTATCTCTTGCTGCGCAACGGTCTTTCCTCACGTGCGGAGATCACCTCACCGGACTGGACGTTCTGGCCGAAGCGCCTGCACTGGGAGAACTTCGGCCGGCTCTTCGACCAGCAGGACGTGCCGTTCGCACGCAGCCTGCTGAATTCGGCGATCGTCGCGGTGCTGCAGACGACCGGGCTGATCGTGGTCTGCTCGCTGGCCGGCTATGGGCTCGCCCGGGTGCCCTACCGCTATTCGAAGCCGGTGTTCTACGCGGTGCTCGCGACGCTGATGATCCCGGCTTCGGTGACCTTTCTGCCGAGTTTCGTGGTGGTCTCCACGCTCGGCTGGCTCTCGGACTTCCGCGGGCTGGTGATCCCCGGGCTGTTCAGTGCGTTCAGCGTGTTCCTGTTCCGGCAGTACTTCCTGGACTTCCCGAAGGAGCTGGAGGACGCCGGCCAGGTCGACGGGCTGACCCGGTGGGGTGTCTTCCGCCGGATCGTGCTGCCCAACTCGCGCGGGTTCCTCGCGGCGATCGCGGTGATCACCGTGATCGGCAGCTGGAACGCGTTCCTGTGGCCGCTGATCATCGCGCAGGATCCGGACTCGTGGACCGTCCAGGTCGCGCTGTCGGGCCTGCTCACCGCGCAGAACCCGCAGCTGGATCTGCTCTTCCTGGCCGCCGCGGTGTCCATTGCGCCGATCGTGTTGCTGTTCGCCTTCCTGCAGCGTTATCTGGTCCAGGGTGTGACCGAGTCCGGGCTGAAAGGCTGACTTTTCCGGCCGTCACCGGATCCGGAGAGAAATTCCGAACGTCGTAACACCGACCGCTACCGCGTGCGAGTATCCATTATCGACTCAGGGCAGGAGCACCTCATGACCGATCCCTACCAGCCGCCGTCCAACCCCGATCCCTACCAGCCGCCGTCCTATCCCGTGCCGAACCAGCCGCCGGTGCCCTACGGCCAGTACGGGGTGCCCTACGCTCCGCCACAGCGGACCAGCGGGCTGGCCATCGCCGGCATGATCGTCGGTATCATCGCGCTGGTCAGCTTCTGGGTCCCGTTCTTCAACATCGTCGCGGCGCTGGCCGGGATCGGGCTGTCCTGGGCCGGCATGGTGCAGGCCGCCAAACCGGGCTGGACCGGCCAGGGAATGGCCATCGCGGGACTGGTCTGCGGCATCATCGCGGCCATCCCGGCGGTGATCTTCCTGGTACTGTTCTTCACCACCCTGGCGGCCGCGGGCACCACCTGCGCCTTCTACTGCTGACCGCCGGACCTGATCACGTCGGTGCCCACCCGCCGACTGGTCTGTGAAGGGACCCTTCACAGCCTCAGAGTCCGTGAAGGTGCCCTTCACAGCGTTTGCGCTGGAGTCGTGCGGTGCTGAAGCGGGGTGTTTACTTACCCGCCGCCGAGGGTGAAGATCTTTGGCTAGCACTGGGGTTCGGGAGGCGGCATGCGCGCACGCGGGTTGATCACGTTAATGTCCGTCGGCATGATCACGATCGGGGTGACCCCGTTCGCCGCGGCGGCCTCGGGGAATGACGAGGCGATCAACTACCACGGATGGTCCGGCGGTGCGCTGTACGCCGGCAAGCTGGAGGGGCTCGGCCCAGGGCCATCTGGGCTGCGCATCGTCCATCCTGCGGGCCAGGTCGAGCACTCCGAACCGGGGCTGGGCACCACCCGCACATACGACTACGGCACGTGGACCTCGCCTCAGTACCGGCAGGGCTTCGACGCGACCCAGCTGATCGCGTCGTGGAACGCGCGAACCCCGGCGAAGACCTGGCTTGAGGTGCAGGCCAGGGGCCGCACTTCGGCCGGCGCGGAGACCACCTGGTACGTGATGGGCCGCTGGGCCAGCGGCGACGCCGACATCCACCGCACCAGCGTGGACGGCCAGGGCGACGGCAACGCCTCGGTCGACGTGGACACGCTCAGCACCAAGACCGGCGTCACCCTGCGGTCCTACCAGCTGAAGGTGACCCTCTACCGGGAAGCGGGCAGTACCGCGACACCGACGCTGTCCACGCTCGGCGCAATGACCTCGAACGTGCCGGACCGCTTCGACGTACGCGCGACGAAGCCCGGCCAGGCCCGCGGGGTCGAGCTGAAGGTGCCCGCCTACGCCCAGAACATCCACAAAGGACAGTTCCCGCAGTACGGCGGGGGCGGCGAGGCGTGGTGCAGCCCGACCTCCACCGAGATGGTCGCCGAGTACTGGGGCCGCAAGCCGGCCGCCGCGCAAATGGACTGGATCCCGGCGGACTACCCGGACCGTTCAGTGGTCTACGCCGCGCGCAACACCTTCGACTACGCCTACGACGGCACCGGCAACTGGCCGTTCAACACCGCCTACGCCGCCTCCCTCGGCCTGCGCGGGCACATCACCCGGCTGCACGACCTGAACGAGCTGGAGGGCTACATCGCCCGCGGGATCCCGGTGATCACCTCGCAGTCGTTTCTGTCCAGTGAGCTGGACGGCGCGGGCTACGGCACGTCCGGGCACATCATGGTGGTCGTCGGCTTCACCCAAGCGGGCGACGTGATCGTGAACGACCCGGCTTCCGGCTCCGATGCCCGGGTGCGCAACGTCTACAAACGCGACCAGTTCGAGAAGATCTGGCAGCGCACGAAGCGGTACACCGACACCGGTTCGGTGGCGGGCGGCCCTGGCGGAGTGGTCTATTTGATCACGCCCTGAGCCGGGTATGGCGACATGCGCATGGGCCGTGGTTAGCTGCCCACCGAACGCCAACGGTGCCGAAGGGATGCGCAGATGCCGTACGAGGTCCAGGGAGTGGTTTCACGGGCGAAGGGCCGGCCGGTCGGGCTGGAGACCGTGCTGGTGCCGGACCCGGGACCGGGCGAGGCGGTCGTCTCGGTGCAGGCCTGCGGGGTCTGCCACACCGACCTGCACTACCGCGAGGGCGGGATCAACGACGAGTTCCCGTTCCTGCTCGGGCACGAAGCGGCGGGCCGGGTGGACAAGGTCGGCGAGGGCGTGACCGACCTGGCCCCGGGCGACTACGTGATCCTCAACTGGCGCGCGGTGTGCGGGACCTGCCGGGCGTGCAAGCGGGGCAAGCCCTGGTACTGCTTCTCCACCTTCAACGCCGAGCAGCCGATGACGCTGGCCGACGGCACGAAGCTCTCGCCCGCGCTCGGCGTCGGCGCGTTCCTGGAGAAGACCCTGGTCCACAGTGGACAGTGCACGAAGGTGGACGAGGCCGCCGAACCGGCCGTCGCGGGGCTGCTCGGCTGCGGCGTGATGGCCGGGCTGGGCGCGGCGATCAACACCGGCGCGGTCGGGCGCGGTGATTCGGTGGCGGTGATCGGCTGCGGCGGCGTCGGCGACGCGGCCGTCGCGGGCGCCCGGCTGGCCGGCGCGACCACCATCGTCGCGATCGACACCGACGAGAAGAAGCTGGAGTGGGCCAAGGACTTCGGCGCCACGCACACGGTCAACAGCCGCGGGCTCAGCGAGGCCGAGGTGGTCGCCGCGATGCAGGACGCCACCCGCTCGTTCGGCCCGGACGTGGTGATCGACGCGGTCGGCCGTCCGGAGACCTGGCGCCAGGCGTTCTACGGCCGCGACCTGGCCGGCACCGTGGTCCTCGTCGGCGTGCCCACGCCGGAGATGCGGCTGGACGACCTGCCGCTGATCGACTTCTTCTCCCGCGGCGGCTCGCTCAAGTCGTCCTGGTACGGCGATTGCCTGCCTTCGCGGGACTTCCCGATGCTCGTCGATCTGTACCTGCGGGGCAGGCTGCCGCTGGACAAGTTCGTCACCGAACGAATCGGCGTAGACGGCGTGGAACAGGCGTTCGAGCGCATGCACCACGGCGAAGTGCTGCGCAGCGTGGTGGAATTCTGAGCCTCTTCACCGACGCGGACTACCCGGCCGACCCGTATCCCGGCGCGCGGCCGGACCACTCGTACGTACACCTCGACGGCGCCGGCTATGCACTGGACACGGCGCCGCCGGGGTGGCGTTCGCGGACGCCCGTACTCGCGTACGGATCCAATGCGTGCCCGTCGAAGATCACCTGGCTGCGTACGGAGCTTGGCCTCACCGGCCCCGTGGTGGCGGTGCGGGTGCAGTGTCGCGGGCTGTCCGCGGTGTGGGCGTCCGGACTGCGCGCCCGCGACGGCCAGCGCCCCGCGACGCTCACCGCGCTGCCGGACGTGGTGGAGGACCACTTCGTGTGGTTCGCCACCGAGGACCAGCTGGCCGTACTGGATGTGTGCGAGGGCCGCGGCAGCCGTTACGACTTGGCCCGCTTGACGCACGCGGACATCCGTACCGAGGACGGCACCCAACTGGACGACGTACTCGCGTACGTCGCAGCGTCGCCGATCCGCTGCCCGTTGCTGGTCGATGGCCACCCCGTCCGAGTCGCCGACGTCCCGCAAGCCGAAGCGGCCCTCCTCACCGGCCACCCCGCGCCGGGCCACGGCCCGCCCGCAGCAAAGCTGTGAAGGGACCCTTCACGGACTCTGAGTCCGTGAAGGGTCCCTTCACAGCTGTTCAGCCCCGTGATCGCCGGAGACAGTGGTTGACGGGATCATTCAGGACTACAGTCGTGACACATGGACGTTAAACGTCACGTTGAGCCGGGAGAGCACTCCTCCGGGCTCGCGGACACGCGCAGCCGCCAGACCTCGGCCCGGGTAGCCGACGACGTGCTGCTCGACGCCGCCCGCCAGTGCGTGCTGGCGGTCGGCGTGCGGCGCACCACGCTCGCCGAGATCGCGCGGACCGCGCAGATCAGCCGGATGACGGTGTACCGGCGCTTCCCGGACGTACGCAGCGTGCTCGCCGCGCTGATGACGCGCGAGTTCAGCGGGCTGCTGCAGCGCGCCGGGCAGGCCGGCGACGGGGCACCGCACACCCGGGAACGGATCGTGCGCGTCGCGGTGGCCAGCATCAGCGCGCTGTCCGCGGACCCGCTGTTCCGCACTTTGCTCGACGTCGATCCGGAGCTGGTGGTGCCCTATATCGTCAAACGGCTCGGCGGCACGCAGAAGTTCTCCGAACAGGTGCTGCGCAGCCTGCTCGAAGCAGGTCACCGGGACGGTTCGGTGCGCCGGGCGGACCTGCCCGCGCAGGTCCGTTCGATTCTGCTGGTGGTGCAGTCGTTCGCGTTCTCCCTGCGGCCGGCCACCGCCGACCTCGACGAGGCCGCTCTGCTCGCCGAGTTCCGGCACCTGGTCGACGCAGCGCTGCGGCCATGAGCGTGCATTTCCCGTTCCAGCTCGACGAAACCCTCCTGCACCACGGCCAGCATGATGCTCGGCTGATCCGGGAAATGCCGGTAAGTCGACGGCGCCGCAATCCCGATCCGCCGCGACCACGATGTCCTCGCGCAGCCGGCCACCTTCACCACGCCGGTTGCGGGTACGGGCAGCAGCGTTCGTTTCGTCGATCAACTCCGTAACCTTACAGCTGAAAACTCACTGGCGTTAGCTGGTGATCGAGCCGTACCGCCGGAGGGCGACCTGGCGCTCCTGCGCGTGCTCGACCATCGGAGCCGGGTAGTGCTCCGGACGCTCCTTCAGCGTGTGCACCGATTTCCCCGCGACCCCGCGGAGTTCCGGTACATAGCGGCGGACGTAGTCGCCCTGCGGATCGAACTTCTGCCCCTGGGTGGTGGGGTTGAAGATCCGGAAGTACGGCGCCGCGTCCGTGCCGGAGCCCGCGACCCACTGCCAGTTCAGCTGGTTCGAGGCCAGGTCACCGTCCACCAGGTGACGCATGAAGTGCCGGGCACCCCACCGCCAGGGCAGGTGCAGGTCCTTCACCAGGAAGCTGGCCACGACCATCCGGACGCGGTTGTGCATCCAGCCCTCGGCGAGCAGCTGGCGCATCCCCGCGTCCACGATCGGGAATCCGGTCCGCCCGGCACACCAGTGCTCGAACGCCTCTTCGGCCTCGGGTCCGGTGTCGTAGGACATCCGGTCGAAGCGGCGGTCGTAGTTCTGCCGGGCGGTCTCCGGGCGATGCCACAGCACGTCGGCGTGGAACTCACGCCAGCACAACTCGCCACGCAGGGCTTGCGCACCCTCGGACGCATCACCGGCGAGGTCGGCGAGCATGGTGCGCGGATGGATGGCACCCCAGCGCAGGTAGGCCGACATCCGGGTGGTGCCCTCGCGATCGGGCCGGTCCCGTTCGGCGGCGTAGTCCGCGACGCCGTTTTCAAGGAAGGCGTGCCAGGCCTCGAGCGCCGCCTGTTCACCGGCCGGGGGCAGCCGCATCTCACCCAGGTCAGGGGATTTCGGTATGGCCAGGGATTTCTTCGAGGGCACCCAGTCCACTATGGACGCCGAGGTGTCCGCCGGGCGCGGCCAGCCGTGCCGGGTCCAGGCGCGGTGGAACGGGGTGAACACGCGATACGGGTCGCCGTCCGGCTTCGTGACCCGGCCCGGCGTCACGGCGTACGGCGATCCGGTGGCCACCCACTCGATCCCGTGCTCTGCCAACGCTTTCGCCACGGCCGCGTCGCGCTTTCGGCCGTACGGAGCGAGATCGGCCGTGACATGCACTGCGGACGCGCCGATTTCCTTTGCCGCGTCGACAACTTCCCGAACCGGATCACCACGGCGAACAAGCAACCTGCCCGACAGCGCGGCATCGAGTTCCCGCAAGGAGTCCAGCAGGAACGCCGTCCGCGGCACGCCCGCAGGCCTCAGCAACCGCCCATCCAGCACATACAACGCCAGCACCCGTTTCCCTGACTGGACCAAGGCTGTGAAGGGTCCCTTCACAGCCTTGGAGTCCGTGAAGGGTCCCTTCACAGCCTGCCCGGCGGCGGTGTGCAGGGCAGCGTGGTCGGCCAGCCGCAGATCGCGGCGGAACCACAGCACCACCGGAGCTTCCATCGTCATGCCCGGAAACGATAATCGCCCCGCCGTGCCGGAGCACGACGGGGCGATCGGGAAGCTTGCTCAGCGCTCGGAGAGCGGCCGGTAGTCCCGTGCCGCGTGCCCGGTGTAGATCTGGCGCGGGCGGCCGATCTTGGTCTGCGGGTCGTTGATCATCTCCCGCCAGTGCGCGATCCAGCCGGGCAGCCGGCCCAGCGCGAACAGCACGGTGTAGAACTTCGTCGGGAACCCGAGCGCCCGGTAGATCAGGCCGGTGTAGAAGTCCACGTTCGGGTACAGCTTGCGCTCGATGAAGTACTCGTCGGAAAGCGCGGTCTCCTCCAGCGCCTTCGCGATGTCGAGCAACTGGTCGCCGCCGGAGATCTTGCCGAGGATCTCGTCCGCGGTGTTCTTGATGATCTTCGCGCGCGGGTCGTAGTTCTTGTAGACCCGGTGCCCGAAGCCCATGAGCTTGACACCCTTTTCCTTGTTCTTCACCCGGTTGACGAACGACGCCACATCGCCGCCGTCGGTGCGGATGCCCTCCAGCATGTCCAGCACCGCCGCGTTCGCCCCACCGTGCAGCGGGCCGAACAACGCGTTGATACCGGCGGAAATGCTCGCGAACAGGTTCGCCTCGGACGAGCCGACCAGCCGTACGGTCGAGGTGGAGCAGTTCTGTTCGTGGTCGGCGTGCAGGATGAACAGCAGGTCCAGCGCCTTGGCCACGGCCGGGTCGACCTCATAGGGCTCGGCCGGGAAGCCGAAGGTCATCCGCAGGAAGTTCTCCACCAGGCCCAGCGAGTTGTCCGGGTACAGCAGCGGCTGGCCCACGGACTTCTTGTACGCGTAGGCCGCCAGCGTCGGCACCTTCGCCAGCAGGCGGATGGTGGACAGCTCCACGTTGGGCTCGTCGAACGGGTTCAGCGAGTCCTGGTAGAAGGTGGACAGTGCGGACACCGCGCTGGAGAGCACCGGCATCGGGTGCGCGTCGCGCGGGAAGCCGGAGAAGAACGCCTTGAGATCCTCGTGCAGCAAGGTGTGCCGCTGGATCCGCCCGGTGAAGTCGGCCAGCTGCGCCTCGGTCGGCAGCTCACCGTAGATGAGCAGGTAGGACACCTCGATGAAGGTGGACTTCTCGGCGAGCTGCTCGATCGGATAGCCGCGGTAGCGCAGGATGCCCGCGTCCCCGTCGATGTAGGTGATGGCCGAGGAAGCGGCACCGGTGTTGACGAACCCGGGGTCGTAGGTGATGTACCCGGTCGAGGCCAGCAGCTTGCCCAGTTCGATCCCCGGCGCACCCTCCACCGGATGCACGACCTTGAATTCGTGCTCACCGTTCGGCAGGCGCAGCGTCGCGGATTCGCCGCCGGACTGCCCCGCATTCGTCGCGTCGGACATGCAGGTCCCTCTCACGTTGTGCACGGGCCGGCGGCGCCTGCGGGTCCGCAGGTAGCCACGTGTTCACGCGAGGAAAACACGCGCCTCGCTGCACACCGCCCCGCTGGGAAAATGAATTCAGCACCACGCTAGTCGAAAGGTGGGTGGGTGCGCACTCGATGCATTACCCCGGACGGCCCCTTTGGGACCAGGTTCACACGGTGACGGCCATGTCGTCGGCAGTCGGCGGCTCGGCACCGCTGCGCGAGACAGTGATGGAGGCCGCTTTCGCCGCGTACGCGAGCGCCTCCCGCCAGTCGCCCGCTTCGAGCGCGGCCGGCTTGGTCACCTCTCGCTGATGTAGCCAGGCGAGCAACGAGCCCTGCACGGTGTCCCCGGCGCCGATGGTGTCCACCACGGCCACTGTGCGGGATGCAACGTGGGCCAGCTCACCTGCGGCAGTAATCACCGAAAGCCCGTCCGCGCCGCGGGTCAGCACCACGGCGTCCACACCGGACTCGACCCAGCCACGCGCGGCCACGATCGGATCGGCCCCTTCGGCCAGCCACGCGGCGTCGTCGTCGGAGATCTTCAGCAGCCGGACATCGGGCAGCCACGAGACGAACCGCGCCCGATAGGCGGCCGGATCGGCGATGAGCGCTTCCCGGATGTTCGGATCGAGCACGGTCAGCGTGCCGCGCGCCGACTCGCGCCGCAGCATCGCCTCGTACGCACTGGCTCCGGGCTCCAGCACCATGCCGAGTGTGCCGAGCGACAGTGCGGTGGTCTCCGCGGGCAGCGGTCCGGGATCGGCGACCAGCCGGTCCGCAGTGCCCTCGACGTAGAAGGTGTAGTGCGCGCTGCCGCGTTCGTCGAGCGCCACCACCGCGAGTGTGGTCGGCTCATCGCCGCGCTGCAGCAAGGAGATGTCGACGCCGGAGGCCGTCAGCCGGTCCACGAGCGCGCAGCCGAACCGGTCGGTCGACACCCGCGAAAGGAACGACGCGGGCACACCGAGCCTGCCCGCCGCCAGCGCGACGTTGTACGGTCCGCCACCGAGCCGGGGCAGCAGCGCACGCAGCCCACCGTCCACAGTGGAATCCAACGGTTCACCAGGAACGAGGTCGACCAGCGCCTCTCCACCCACCACGATCACGAGCGCGAGTCTAGAACAGGGGCCGATGACAATTCCTGTCCACAGCGGGCGTTCAGTCCTGCTTGGTCAGCCCGCCCAGCAACAGCTCGCCCAGCGCGGTGAACGCCTCGGCGTCGGACACGTCGGTGCGCCGGGCCAGCACCCCGGTCTGGATGCCTTCCACGATCAGCCCGGCCATCTCCGCGACCAGCCGGGCCTGCACGTCGCGGAACACCCCGCCGGCCACGCCCTGATCGATGAACGCGCGGATCCGGCGCGCGGCGGCGCGGCTGTTGAGCTGGTAGGTGTCGCGGGCGGGGGCGAATTCCGCAATGTCGGTCATGAACGCGGGCGAGGCCCGGTTCAGGTTCTCGGCCACACCGGCGAGGTACTCGCCGATCAGCTCGCGGGCGTCGGAGATGCCCGCGATCCGCTCCTCGATGCGCTGCGCGGCACCCCGGAAGTAGTGCGCGACGACCTTGACCGCCAGCTGTTCCTTGCTCGGCGCGAGCGCGTAGAGGGTGGATTTGGAGCAGCGCAGGCGGGCGGCGAGGTCGTCGAGGGTGAACCCGGCGAAGCCCTCGGCCAGGAACACCGCCTCGAGCTCGGCCAGCAGCGCCCGCTGCCGCGCGGTGGGCCGTCGGTGGAGCTCGGGTGTGGACATCTGGTCACTATCTCCTACTTCCGGGAGGCGGCCCCGCTCCGGTGCGGTACTCTAGAACGGCCCACAGTACTGTTTTGAGTACTCCTCCTGGAGGATCCCATGCCGGTGGATCGACTGCTGCCCACCTCGGAAGCGGAAGACCTGCTCGCCCTCGCCACGGAGATGGCGCGCGAGGAACTGAAACCGCGCGCTGCGGCGGACGAGGAGGCCGAGCGCTTCCCCCGGGATCTGTTCACGCTGATGGGCAAGTCCGGACTGCTGGGCCTGCCGTATCCGGAGAAGTGGGACGGCGGTGGCCAGCCGTACGAGGTGTACCTGCAGGTACTGGAGGAGATCGCCGCCGCGTGGATGAGCGTCGGCGTCGGGCTGTCGGTGCACACCATGTCCTGTTACGCGCTGGCCGAGTACGGCACGGAGGAACAACGCGACCGCCGGCTGCCGGCCATGCTCGGGGGCGAGCTACTGGGCGCGTACGCACTGTCGGAAGGCCACGCAGGCTCCGACGCCGCCGCGCTGTCCACGCGCGCCCGTCGCGACGGCGACAACTACGTCGTCAACGGCACCAAGGCGTGGATCACGCACGCGGGCGTCGCGGACTTCTACACCACGCTGGTGCGTACGAGCGGTGACGGCAGCCACGGCATCTCCTGCCTCCTGGTCGATTCGTCGACTCCAGGCCTTTCGGCCGCGCCTCGCGAACGGAAGATGGGCCTCACCGGCTCCCCGACCGCGCAGATGCTGTTCGAGGACGCGCAGGTCCCCGTCGACCGGTTGATCGGCGAGGAAGGCTCGGGGCTGAAGATCGCCTTGTCGTCCTTGAGTTCCGGCCGCCTCGGCATCGCCGCCTGCGCGGTCGGCCTGGCGCAGGCCGCGTTGGACGAGGCCGTGCAGTACGCGAAGGGCCGCAGCCAGTTCGGCCGCCCGATCATCGAGTTCCAGGGCATGGAATTCCTGCTCGCCGACATGGCCGCGACGGTCGAGTCGGCCCGCGCGACCTACCTGGACGCCGCCCGCCGCCGGGACCGCGGCATGGACTTCCAGCGCCAGTCCTCCATCGCGAAACTGATCGCCACCGACGGCGCGATGAAGGTGACCACCGACGCCGTCCAGGTCCTCGGCGGCGCCGGCTACACCAGGGACTTCCCGGTCGAGCGCTACCTGCGCGAGGCGAAGGTGCCGCAGATCTTCGAGGGCACCAACCAGATCCAGCGGATGGTGATCGCGCGGGCGCTGAAGAACGCCTGATCTTCGCGAAAAGTGTCGGACCCGTCGCCTAGCGTGTCCGGCATGGATGTCAGCGCACTACCGCACCGCTTGCTCTCGATCACGGATTACCTCGCGCTCGGCGAGGTCGAGCCCGGGTACACCGAACTCGTCGAAGGCCGTCTGGTGTTCTCGCCCACGCCGAGCGCGCGCCACAACCGTGCCGCACTCGAGCTCGGCGTCCACCTGGTCGAGCAAGCGCCCTCCGGCTACGACGTGGTATTCGGAGTCGATCTCGATCTGCTTCTCGCCGCTCCCGGGGCTCCGGGTTTCTCCCGCCGACCCGATCTGCTCGTCACCACACGTCCCGTGGTCAACAGGGACGAGCCGGTGCTCCGGGCAGACGAAGTCCCGCTCGTGATCGAGGTCGCTTCCCCCGACTCTCGGCGCACCGACCACAAAACCAAGCACAGCGAGTACGCCGAGGCCGGAATCCCGTTCTACTGGGTCCTCGATCTCACCCAGCCGATCTCCCTCGTGGTCTGCCACCAGGACGGGGAATCCCGTTACCGGAACGGCCCGGCGGTCACCGGCGTCTTCACGACCACCGAGCCGTTCCCGTGCGAGATCGACCTCAACGCGCTGCTCGATTGAGGGTCAGCGCGCCTCCCGGTACCGCCGATCCGCCGGCACGCCCTCGCCGGTGGACTCGTCGAAGGAGTACACCTCGCGGCCCCGGATGAACACGCGCATGGCCCGGTTCATCACGTCCAGCGGGTCGCCCGACCACACCACCACGTCCGCGTCCAGGCCCGGGGTCAGCGAGCCGATCCTGCCGGACAGGCCGAGCATTTCGGCCGGGTGCACGGTCAGGGCCTTCAGCGCCGTCTCCGGGTCCAGCCCGTCCTTCACCGCGAGTGCCGCCTGGTAGACCAGGAAGTTGATCGGCACCACCGGGTGATCGGTGGTGATCGCGATCTTCACCCCGGCCCTGGCCAGGATGCCCGCCGAGCGCAGGCTGCGGTGGCGCAGCTCGACCTTCGACCGCGTGGTGAACAGCGGGCCGAGGATCACCGGGACCTCGCGTTCGGCCAGCAGATCGGCGATCAGGTGGCCTTCGGTGCCGTGGTTGATCACCAGCCGGTAGCCGAATTCCTCGGCCAGCCGGATGGCGGTGATCATGTCGTCCGCGCGATGCACGTGCTGGTCCCAGTACAGCTCGCCGTCGAGCACCTTGGCCAGGGTCTCGTTGGTCAGGTCGGTTTCGAAGGGCTTGCCCTCGCTCAGCGCGTGCGCGCGCTTCGCCTGGTAGTTGCGGGCTTTGGTGAACGCCTCGCGCAGGATCGAAGCCACCCCGAGTCTGGTGGACGGCGTGGTCTGCTTGTCCCCGTAGACCCGCTTCGGATTCTCGCCGAGCGCGCTCTTCACGCTGACCTGCTCGGCAAAGGTCATGTCCAGAATGCTGCGGCCCCAGGTCTTCACGCCGACGGTCTGGCCGCCGATCGGGTTGCCCGAGCCCGGCTTGATCACCACGCTCGTCACGCCGCCGGAGAGCGCGTCGTCGAACCCGGTCTCGTACGGGTCGATGCCGTCGATCGCGCGGAACCGGGCGCCGTTCGGGTCGGTCATTTCGTTGACGTCCGAACCGGACCAGCCTTCGCCTTCCTCGGACACCCCGAGGTGCGCGTGCGCGTCGATGAACCCCGGCAGCACCCAGCTGCCGGAAGCGTCGACCAGCTCCGCCTCTTCCGGCACCTCGACGTCGGCCTCCGCGCCGACGCGGGTGATCCGGTCGTCCTCCAGAAGCACTGTGCCGCCGTCGATCGGGGCCGAACCGATGGGGACGACGTAGCCCCCGACAATCGCCTTGTACGCCATAGTTCGACACGCTAACGAAATCAGGGCGCGTCGCGCACCTTCGCCAGATGCACCAGCTGATGCTCACCTTCCGGGCTGCGGCGCGTCTCGCGATACCCGTGCCGGGTATACAACCGCAGCGGACCGGCCGAGAACTCACCGGTGGTCAGCCGGAAGCCGGTGACCACCGGTGGTGCGGCCGCCTCGGCGGCAAGCAGCAAAGCGGTGCCGAGCCCCTCGCCCTGACGGTCCGGAGCGACCACCAGCCTGCCCAGCTCGGCGACGTCGCCACGCACGAGCACCCGGACCGCCGCCACGATCCGCGCCCCGTCCCGGAATCCCCATGCGGTGACCGCCGGGTCGGCAAGCGCGGCCCGCACCTGGTCGAGCGTCTCCAGCAACGGCGGCAGATCGAGGTCGTGGTGCGCCCGCGCCTCGATCAGGAACGCGGCCCGCTGCAGGGTGAGCAGCTCACCGGCGGCGGACTCGGGCAGCAGCTCAGGCGTCACGGGACACGGATTCCCCAGCTCCCCGTCCAGGACCCGGCGGGCGCCAGTTCGATCAGGTCGGTCCCGGTGTTGAGCGCGTCGGCCGGGCAGGTCATCGGCTCGATCGCGACAGCGCGTCCACGACCGGTCAGCTCGTCCGGCGTGAACACCTGTACCCAGCGGAAATCCGGACCGGTCCAGACCACCAGCCGCCGGTCGCCGTGGGCGAGCACGTGGTGGTGCGTGCCGTCCGCGGCCTGCGCCAGCGTGCCGAACGCGGTGTCCAGATCGACCCCGGCGAGCACCTTGCCCGCGCGGAAGTCGTACTCGGTGCCGGCCACGTCCTGTTCCTCGGCGTAGGGCATCTGCTGATCCCCTTCGTACGGCCGCACCCGCGCGGCGGGCAGGGTCAGCGTCAGCTCGTCGGTGGGGACGTCGCCGAGCCGGAAGTACGGGTGGGTGCCCAGCCCGACGCCGATCGGCTGCTCTCCCTCGTTGCGGATCTCGTGTGTGATCACCAGCTCGCGCGGCTGCAGGTCGTAGGTGACCGTGGCGCGCAGCGGAACCGGCCAGCCGGGCTGCACCGCGACGTCGACGGCGAGGGTGATCGACGATTCGGCGTGCTCCAGCAGCTCCCATTCCAGGTGCCGGGTGAGGCCGTGGATGGCGTTGCCGCGGGCCTCCTCGGTGATCTCCAGCTGCTGCTTCTCGCCTTCGAACGCCCACTGGCCGCCCTTGGTGCGGTTCGGCCACGGCAGCAGCACCTGCCCGAGCCCTTTCGGCGGCTTCTCGTCCTCGGCGAACGTTTCGACGTAGGGCACCCCGCCGACCTCGAACGCACGCAGCCCTGCACCGATTTCGGTGACGAGGGCGCGGGCCGTGCCGCGGGTGATTTCGAACTGCTCTCCGGTGGGGTTCGCCATGGCGCCGAGGCTACCGGCCGGACCGGACGCGGGTCCGCCGGATGATTGGACCGGTCGTTACGGCGCGGGTACCGTGATCGGAATGGCCCGTACCGACAGCCGTCGCCGGATGCTCGAATCGGCCACCGACTTGTTCGGCAGGCAGGGCCGCCCCACGACCGGGCCGACCTCCGCGAGCGGGGCATTGTTTGTCCAATTGCGACAGACGTGCCGGGAAACCGGCCCACGCAAGCAGATCAGGCGGGACGTGACCCCGCCGCAGTCCATAGCCACCCATCTGCGTACCACCGTCGAACGGGAGTACTTCTGATGCGCGTACACCATCTGAACTGCGGAACCATGCACCCGCCGGGCGGGCGGCTCTTCGACGGGAACCCGGGGATCGCCCGGCGCAGCCTGCTCGTGGCGCACTGCCTGCTGATCGAGACCGCGGATTCACTCGTACTGGTGGACACCGGACTCGGCAGCCATGCCACGACCGATCCGCGCGGCTGGCTCGGCGCGCCGATGCTCACGATGGTGGGCGGGCGCCCTTCGGCCGAGGAGACTGCGGTGGCGCAGATCCGCACCCTCGGCCACGATCCGGCCGACGTGCGGCACATCGTGATGACACATCTGGACCTGGACCACGCCGGCGGGCTCGCCGACTTCCCGGACGCGACCGTGCACGTCCACGCACAGGAACGCCGGGCCGCTGGCCACCCGAAAAACCTTCCGGAGAAGGCCCGTTACCGGACGAACCACTTCGCGCACAGTCCAAAGTGGAGCATCTACGAGGAGACCGGCGAGGTCTGGTTCGGCTTCGACGCGGTCCGCCCGCTGCGCGGCCTGCCGCCGGAGATCCTGCTGGTCCCACTACCCGGCCACACGAACGGCCACGCCGGCGTCGCCGTCGACACCGGCAAAGGCTGGCTCCTGCACGCCGGAGACGCGTACTTCTTCCATGGCGAAGTGGCCCCGGTCCAGCCGTATTGCCCGCCGGGCATACGCGCTTTCGCGAACCTCAACCAGATGGACGGCCGCACCCGGCGAACGAACGTCGCACGGCTGCGCACCCTCGCCCGCGACCATGCCGACGAGGTCACCGTGTTCAGCGCGCACAGTCCGGTGGAGTTCCAGGCATTGCGCCGCCGATCAGTCCACAGTGGACTCTGACGGCCCGGCCCCGCACCTGCCCGGCCACCGCACACCCGCACTCCAATGCTGTGAAGGGACCCTTCACGGACTCTGCGTCCGTGAAGGGTCCCTTCACAGCATTTCGGCACTCAGGCGCCGGAGACCGCGGTGCGGACCAGCGGGATCATCATCTCCTGCGTCATCTTGACCGGGCCGGTGTAGCTGACGACCACCGGAACCCCGCCGGACAGCTTCGCCGCGGCGAGCGTGGCGGTCTTCTGCCCGTCCACGTAGTACACCGCGCCGTCGGCGAAGCCCGGCACGTCGGCCGCGCCCGCCTTCGCCTTCTTGATCGCGGCGATCATCTCCGCGGGCTTGGTGTGACGCCCCTCGTAGCGGGTCACCGCGAGCGCACCCGCCGGCTTGCCCGCGACCTGGTACTCACAGCTGGTGGCCTTGCCCCCGTTGCCGGTGGTGTTCTCACTCTGCCCCGGTTTCGCGGAGACCTCGGGGGTGTTGATCGCCTTGCCCACGTCGTTCGGCGACAGCAGCGAGCAGGTTTCCACCACATTCTTCGCCGCGGCGGACGACGAATGCGGGGCCGGCCGCTTCGGCGCGGCGGCCTGCTCACCTCCCGACGAACAACCGACAAGCCCGGCAGCAGCAACGACCAGCAACGCGATCGGTAAGGCACGCATACTTCGCATACTAGGCCTTTCGGGCGAAGTCCCGCCGCTGGGTGTGGCGGCCGCCGCTCATACGGTGGCCGTCGTGTCCTTCTCCTCGGCCGGCGCGCGGTACCGCCAGAACACCGGGATCACCAGCGCAGCGACCACGACGAGCACGATCGACAAGAGGCCGCCACCGGTCGCCGTGGCGGTGGTGCCCCAGGCTGCCGCCGCCCAGCCGTGCGTCAGGTCGGCGATCCGCGGGCCACCCGCGACGACCACGGTGAACACGCCCTGGAGCCGGCCGCGCATCTCGTCGGTGGTGGCCGTCTGCAGGATCGCCTGGCGATACACCGCGCTGATCATGTCCGCCGCGCCGGCGAGTGCCATGAACACCACCGCGAGCCACAGGGAGTGCGCGAGCCCGAAGGCCGCGATCGCCGCGCCCCACAGGCAGATCGCCAGCACCACCGCGGCACCGTGCCGGTACACCCGGTGCAGCCAGCCGGAGAACAGCCCGATCAGCACCGCGCCGGCCGGCAATGCGGCGTAGAGCAGGCCGAGCGCCGGACCACCGCCGGGCGGATCGCCGAACGTGCGCTCCGCCATCTCCGGGATCAACGCGCGCGGCATCCCGGCGACCATCGCGATGATGTCCACGACGAACGACGCCAGCAGCACCTTCTGCGCGGCCAGGTAGCGGAACCCGTCGAGCACCGAGCGCAGCCCGGCACCCCGCGAGGTGTCGCCGAGCGGCGGAATCGCGGGCAGCCGCCACACCGCGATCAGCGTGATCAGCAGGGCACAGACGTCGACCAGATACAGCGTGGACAGCCCGATCACCGGGATCAGCGCGCCACCGAAGAGGGGTCCGAACACCGCGCCGAAGGTGCTCATCGTGGTGTTGAGCGCATTCGCCGAGGGCAGCAGCGCGGGCGGCACGAGCCGGGCCACGACCGCGCCGCGGGTGGGCATGTTGATCGCGAAGAACGCCTGGTTGGCGGCCAGCAGCCCGAGCACCAGCCACACCGAGTGTATCCCGGCGAAGGCCTGCAGCCACAGCAGCGCCGAGGTCACCGCGACCCCGGTGTTGGTGACCAGCAGCAGCTTGCGACGGTCGACCGCGTCCGCGATCGCCCCGCCCCACAGCCCGAACACGAGCAACGGCACGAGCGCCACCGCGCCGCTCAGCCCGACGTACCCGGACGACCCGGTCAGGTCGAAGATCTGCTTGGGCACCGCGACCGCGGTCAGCTGCGAACCGACCGCGGTGACCGCGGTGGACATCCACAGCCGCCGGAACGCCGCGATCTTGAGCGGACGCGTATCGACGACGATCCGGCTGAGGAGCTTGCGCACCCCATGACGAGGCGGTGGCCCCGGGTCAGCACTCACGACGACAGAGCTTAGCTTCGCTAATCATCCACCAGCCAGGTGATTTCCGTCCCCTGTCCCGGGGCTGTGAAGGGACCCTTCACGGACGCTGCGGCTGTGAAGGGTCCCTTCACAGCCCTTGTCACGGTTAAGGGGCGAGGCGCTCCACCTGCCAGCCGTCGTGGGTGTGGTGGAAGCGGAGACGGTCGTGCATCCGGTCCTCGCGGCCCTGCCAGAACTCCACGAAGTCCGGCCGGATCCGCCAGCCACCCCAGTGCGGCGGTGCCGGGATCTGCTCGACGCCGTCGAACCGGCGCTCGATCGTGCGCAGCGCGTTCTCCAGCGCACGCCGGCCGTCGACCACCCGCGACTGCGGCGAGGCCCACGCACCGAGCTGCGAACCACGCGGACGCTGCGCCCAGTAGGCGGCCGTCTCCTCCGCACCGACCTTCTCCACCTCGCCGCGCACGGTCACCTGACGGTGCAGCGGGTACCACGGGAAGGTGACCGAGGCGTAGCGGGTCGCGGTGAGGTCGTGGCTCTTGGCCGAGGTGTAATTCGTGTAGAACACGACGCCGCGCTCATCGAGGCCCTTGCACAGGACCGTGCGCGAGGAGGGCCGCCCCTCAGCGTCCGCGGTGGCGAGCACCATCGCGTTGGGCTCGGCGAGGCCTTCCGACACCGCCTGGCTCAGCCAGCTCTGCAGCTGTTCGGTCCAGGTGCCCGCCAGCGCGGTCTCGTCGAACGGCGCACCGTCGTAGGCCACTCGCATGCCGGGCAGGCGCACGACCGCGTCCGGCACCTCGGTCACCTCGTGGATCTCCGGCGTCATCCGGCCCAAACCTCCGTCACACCCCTTGTGGGGGTCTCGGCTCACGGGTATCCGCCCGACGGTATTGGCTCCGGATGCCGGGCGAAACCCACCGAATGGTGACTCCTGCCACCCTGCGCACCGGCCGGATCGATCCAGGTCACCGGTGCGTGACCGCGGCCGGCAGCAAGGCGCGCAGTTCCGCGCTCACCTCCTCGACCGGCAGCGGCGGCTCGTGCGCCTGCCACTCGCGCAGCAATCCGGTCGCCGCGCCGACGATGGCGATCGCGGTGAGCCGGTAGTCGCGATCGGGTGCGGCCCCCGCCGCGGCGGCGCGGCGGGCCTCGATCTCGATGAAGGCGGCCCAGCGATCGACCCAGACCTGATGCTGCGCCTCCAGCTCCGGGCTGACGCCGATCGCTTCCACGTAGTTCAGCCGCGGGAATCGCGGATCCTCGGTCACGGCGGCCACGAAAGCGTCCAGCAACCGCGCGATCCGGGTCATCGCGTCGGCCTCGGCCACCTCGTCCAAGGCCGTGGAAACGTGCTGCAGGGCGAGGGAGTTGATCCGGTTGTGGAGCGTGCGCAACACGTCTTCGAGACTGTCGAACTCCTCGTAGAAGTTCCGAGTGGACACCCCGGCCTTACTGCACAGCTGGGTAATTCTCGTCCTGCGGAAGCCGTTGTCGGTGAATAGTTCCAGTGCCGCGCCCAACAGGCGCTCCCGCCGGTCGGCACGTCTTCGTTCGGGCGGGATACCACCGTAGGTACGGGCCACGGATCAGAATTTCTAGCAGGAGAGCCTTTTCCTGGCAACAACGACGTCCGTCGCCAGCGCGGTACCGAGCGTGCCGCCGGCGGCCAGCGGGGTGCGGGACCACCACGGACCCGATGCCGCGGGCCGGGCAGGGCCGCCGAAATCCAGATCGGTGACGAGCACGCGGTGTCCCGCGAGGACGGAGAGCGCACCGTCCAGCCCAGGCTCGCCGACGGTCTGTGTCTGACGCAATGCGGGGACTCCCCCACGCCGCACCTGAACGACGCTGCGCAGCCTGCCCGGCCGTTCCCCCGCGCGTCCCAGCACGAGCACTTCCCGGGTGTGAAAACGGGAATTTTCCGCCAGCTCGGCACGCAGGATCGCGGTATGGTTCGCGCGAGCGGTGACCACGACCGGCTCGGGCAGGTACTCCAGCGCACCGCCCTCGGCGACCTCTATGTCCACAGTGGACAAGCTGGGCTCGCCGCGCGGCCCGGGTAACGCGAGTGTCGCGGCGACCCCGGAAAGCCGCAGCGACGCACCGGGTCCGACGTGGACTTCGAGGTGCAGCTCATCTCCGCCCAGCGGTGCCGTGGCCGAATTGACCAGGTGCACCACGGCTTCAGCACCGGAATGCCGCCGAGGGAAAAGCGTGAGCGGCGCCATCGAGCGCAACTCACGCAGAACCGTCCGTCCATTGTCGAAGCACGCGACCAGCCGGGCGTGCGCTTTCACCCGTGCCGCGCCGGCAGCTGCGAACGTACCCAGTCCGCCGCCGCCGGCGCGTCTGGAGTGTCCACAAGTGACTGCGCGAGCACGGGCAGTTCGCCGCGCATCCGGTGCGCGTCGCCGGTCATCACGGCCAGGTCCGCGCCGACACGGTCGGCGAGGTCGGTCTTGTTGATCACCAGCAGGTCCGCCGTGGTCACCCCGGGGCCGCCTTTGCGTGGCACTTTGTCCCCGCCTGCCACGTCGACCACGAAGATCTGGCTGTCCGCGAGTCCCCGGCTGAACACCGCGGTCAGGTTGTCGCCGCCGCTTTCGATGAGCACCAGATCGAGGCCGGGGAACCGGCCTTCCAGCCGTTCCACCGCATCGAGATTCGCGGTGATGTCGTCCCGGATCGCGGTGTGCGGGCAGGCGCCGGTCTGCACCGCCTCGATCCGTTCCGGAGCCAGAACTCCGGCCCGGCGCAGGAAATCCGCGTCCTCGGTGGTGTAGATGTCATTGGTGACCACGGCCAGGTTCAGCTCGCCGCCCAGCGCCCGGCAGAGTGCCGCGGTGAGCGCGGTTTTGCCGCTGCCGACCGGGCCGCCGATGCCGATGCGATAGGCACGCCCGGCGGCAGGCTCCGGTTCGTAGTGATCCGGACCGGCGGCGGTGGGATCGAAATCGACCGCATGCACGTGACCGTGGCCGTGTGACCGGACAGCATCCTCAGCCGGCAAAGAGACGCACCTCTTCCTGGTGATGCCGAGCATGTTCCTCGGCGAACAGATCCAGCGCCGGAGACGCCGGAGCGGGCAAATCAGCCGGATCGGCACCGGCACTCGCCGCGGCTTCGGCGCAGACTTCGCGCAACGCACCGGAGAGGCGGGCGACCACCGCGTTCACCGCGAACGGATCGAGCCCCAGCAGCCGCACCGCCGCGCTCGCCGGACCACTCACCGCGAGGTAGGCCACCGCCATCGCCGCGTCCGAGGGAATCCCGCCGCCGATTCCGACGAGCGCGCCGCAGATCACCGCGTGATGCGGCCGCGGGGTCACGCCCAGCAGCTCGTCCAGCACCGGAGACGGCCAGGCCACCCGCCCGGCACGGGCGGTCCCGCGGCCCTGCGCCCTCGATGCTTCGCGTTGCGCCACCGAAGGAGTGCGTGCGTCGAGTTCCTGGTCCAGCTGCCGCCAGTGTCCACTGTGCACACCACGGGTTGCGGCATGCGCGGACGCGGCGGCGAAAGTCGCAGCCAACGCGCCGGCCGTGCGCAACCGTCCGAAAAGGAATCCCGGTAAGTCCCGTTCGGACTTGATCAGGCCGCGGCAGACCGCCTCTTCCAGCCCGCCGGAGTGCACGTGCCCGCCACCCGGGAACCGGGAGTCGGCGAGGATCAGCGCGGAAACGTCCATCAGAACAGGAAATACCGCTGTGCCATCGGCAGTTCCGCGACCGGCTGCGGCTCGATCAGCTCACCGTCCACGTGCACGGCGAAGCTGTCCGGCTCCACCCGGATGTCCGGGGTCGCGTCGTTGAGCACCATGTCGGCCTTGCCGCGACGGCGGGTGTCGGCCACCGCGGCCAGCGGAGCGCGGAGACCGAACCGTTCCCTCAGGCCGGAATCCAACGCTTCCGGCGCGACGAAGTGCAGGCTGGACGCAGCCGCGACCGGTGGCGCGGCACCGAACATCGGCCGGGCGAGCACCGGCTGCGGGGTCGGGATCGAGGCGTTCGCGTCACCCATCGCCGCCCAGGCCGGAAACCCGCCCTTGAGCACCACACGCGGGCGCACGCCGAAGAACTTCGGCTCCCACAGCACGAGATCAGCCAGTTTGCCGACCTCGACCGAACCGATCTCGCCGTCCATCCCGTGCGCGATGGCCGGGTTGATCGTGTACTTCGCGACGTAGCGGCGGGCGCGCAGATTGTCCGCCGCGCCGTCGCCGGGTAACGCGCCGCGGCGGCGTTTCATCACGTGCGCGGTCTGCCAGGTGCGGATGATCACCTCGCCGATCCGGCCCATCGCCTGCGCGTCGGAACTCATCATGGAGATCGCGCCGAGATCGTGCAGCACGTCCTCGGCGGCGATCGTGCCCGGCCGGATCCGGCTCTCGGCGAACGCGAGATCCTCGGGCACGGACGGGTTGAGGTGGTGGCACACCATGAGCATGTCCAGATGCTCGTCCAGAGTGTTCACCGTGTGCGGGCGGGTCGGATTGGTCGAGGACGGCAGGACGTTCGCCAGCCCGGCGACCCGGATGATGTCCGGCGCGTGCCCGCCGCCCGCGCCCTCGGTGTGGTAGGCGTTGATCGACCGGCCGGCAATCGCGTCCACAGTGGACTCCAGGAAGCCCGCCTCGTTGAGCGTGTCGGTATGGATCGCCACCTGCACACCGGATTCGTCGGCCACCGTGAGGCAGGCGTCGATCGCGGCCGGGGTGGACCCCCAGTCCTCGTGCAGCTTGAACCCGCCCGCACCGGCCGCCAGCTGTTCCCGCAAGGCATCGTGGCGGACGGTGTTTCCCTTGCCCAGCAACAGCACGTTCACCGGCTGACCGTCCATTGCGGACAGCATCCGGCCCAGGTTCCAAGCGCCCGGCGTGACCGTGGTCGCCTTGCTTCCTTCGCTCGGCCCGGTGCCGCCGCCGACCAGCGTGGTCAGCCCGGCGGCGAGCGCGGTGTCCACCAGCTGCGGGCAGATGAAGTGCACGTGGCAGTCGATCCCGCCGGCGGTGAGGATCCGGCCGTTGCCCGCGAGCACCTCGGTGGACGGCCCGATCACCAGCGCGGGATCCACCCCGTCCATGGTGTCGGGATTACCCGCCTTGCCGATCCCGGCGATCCGGCCGTCCCGGATGCCGACGTCGGCCTTCACCACGCCCCAGTGGTCGAGAATCACCGCACCGGTGATGATCAGGTCCGGGGTGCCCTCGGCGCGAGTGGCCACACTCTGCCCCATCGACTCGCGGATCACCTTGCCGCCGCCGAACAGCACCTCGTCGCCGCTGCCCGCGGGCCCGCGTGACCGGTCCTCGGTGACCTCGACGAGCAGATCGGTATCCGCGAGCCGGATCCGGTCCCCCGTGGTCGGCCCGAACAGTTCGGCGTAGCGGACGCGATCGATCTCCGGCATCAGCCCGCCCGCTTCCGCAGCCCCGGCACCCGCCGGAGACCCGCCAACGGCACCAGGTCCACCTCACGCTCCACCCCCGGCTCGAACCGCACCGAGGTCCCGGCCGGCACGTCGAGCCGATGCCCGCGGGCCGCCTCGCGATCGAACTCCAGCCCCGGGTTGGCCTCGGCGAAGTGGTAATGCGACCCGACCTGAACCGGCCGGTCACCGAGATTGCGCACGAACACCCGAACCCGCGGCCGCCCGGGATTGAGCGGCACCGGCGCACTGCCGGCGAGGATCTCACCAGGACGCACAGCCGGCTCCCCTAAACGATCGGATCGTGCACGGTGACGAGCTTGGTCCCGTCCGGAAAAGTAGCCTCGACTTGCACCGAATCGACCATTTCGGCGATCCCGCCGAGCACCTGCCCGCGGGAGAGCACGGTGCGCCCGCCGGCCACCAGCTCACTGACCGTCCGCCCGTCCCGCGCCCCTTCGAGCACATGATCGGTGATCAACGCGACCGCTTCGGGATAGTTGAGCAGAACGCCCCGCGCCAGCCGGCGCCGCGCAACCTCGGCGGCGACGTGCACGAGCAGCTTGTCCCGCTCTTGTGGACTCAGATGCATGATCATTTGTCTTACCACCGTGGCGCGACGAGCGCGTGGGTGGCCGCGGCGATCCGAGCCAAAAGGACTCGTTCGCAGTAGCCGGGCACCCGCACCACGGGCACCCCTGCGCAACCCGCCGTTCACCCCCGATCGCCGGAGAACTTGCCGCCCGAGTGCCGGGTTGACTGAATCGTTCTCGGAATCGTGACCGAAACCACCACATCTTCCGTTGCCCCGAGGCGGGTGGAAGGAGCATGGTTTGTCCACCGTGCGATGAGGCGCGCCAGGAGCCAGCGTGTATCCCGTCCGCGTGAGAACTACAGCCGGGGAAATGCGCACCGAAAGGGTTTCGCGAGAGTGACTACCTCCACGACCAGCAAGACCGAACAGGCCGACGACGGTTTCCGGCCGGGGCTCGAAGGCGTCGTCGCGTTTCACACCGAGATCGCCGAGCCCGATCGGGACGGCGGGGCGCTGCGCTACCGCGGCGTGGACATCGAGGACCTGGCGGGCAAGGTGACCTTCGGGGACGTCTGGGGCCTGCTGGTCGACGGGC
Organism: Amycolatopsis panacis; assembly: GCF_003600245.1. Taxonomy (NCBI): domain Bacteria; kingdom Bacillati; phylum Actinomycetota; class Actinomycetes; order Pseudonocardiales; family Pseudonocardiaceae; genus Amycolatopsis; species Amycolatopsis panacis. Next base: position 53,423 of record NZ_QZFV01000070.1, on the reverse strand, counting down.
GGTTCGGCCACGGGCTGCCGCCCGCCGAGCCGTTCCCGCTGCCGGTGCACACCGGGGACGTCCGGGTCGACGTGCAGTCCGCGCTGGCCATGCTCGCCCCGATCTGGGACTTCGGGCCGCTGCTCGACATCACCGACGAGCAGGCCCGCGAGCAGCTGGCCCGTGCCTCGGTGATGGCGCTGTCCTACGTCGCCCAGTCCGCGCGCGGGCTGGACCGGCCGGCGGTGCCGCAGGCGCGGGTGGACCAGGCGTCGTCGATCACCGAGCGGTTCCTCGTCCGCTGGCGCGGCGAGCCGGACCCGGACCACGTCAAGGCACTCGACGCGTACTGGGTGTCGGCCGCCGAGCACGGGCTCAACGCGTCCACCTTCACCGCCCGGGTGATCGCCTCCACCGGGGCAGACGTGGCCGCCGCGATGTCCGGCGCGATCGGTGCGATGTCCGGGCCGCTGCACGGCGGGGCGCCCGCCCGGGTGCTGCCGATGATCGAGGAGGTCGAGCGCACCGGCGACGCGACCGGCCTGGTCAAGGGCATCCTGGACCGCAAGGAACGGCTGATGGGCTTCGGCCACCGCGTCTACCGCGCGGAGGACCCGCGGGCCAGGGTGCTGCGCCGCACCTGCAAGGAGCTGGGCGCCGAGCGCTACGAGGTGGCCGCCGCGCTGGAGCAGGCAGCGCTGACCGAGCTGCGGGAGCGCCGCCCGGATCACCCGATCGAAACGAACGTGGAGTTCTGGGCCGCGGTGATCCTGGACTTCGCGCAGGTCCCGCCGCGGATGATGCCCTCGATGTTCTCCTCGGCCCGCACCGCGGGCTGGGCGGCGCACATCCTGGAGCAGAAGCAGACCGGCCGCCTCGTCCGTCCGTCGGCCAAGTACGTGGGTCCCGGCCCGCGCAAGCCGGAGGCCGTCGAGGGCTGGACGAACGTCCCCAAGCACTGACCCCACCGAAATGCTGTGAAGGGCACCTTCACGGACTCAGCGTCCGTGAAGGTGCCCTTCACAGCTTTCAGCCTTCGTGTGCCTTGGTCGTGGCGAGCATGGTGGTCAGCTGGTCGCAGAGCCAGCTCTCCAGGTCGTCTCGCGGCACCGTGCCTTCCTGCAGCCACGACAGCAGCGAGCCCTCGACCACGGCCGTCCAGCAACGCAGGGTGAGCAGGACGAGCGGCGAGGGCTCCGCGATCCCCAGCGATTCGAGGATCAGCCGCACCGCCCGGTTGCGCACCTCGTCGATCGCCGCGTCCGTGTCCGAGGTGGCGATCACCGAACCGCTGCGCAGCAAGGCGACATACCCGGCCCGGTAGTGCGCGACCACATCGATCAATCCCCGGACGGCCGCGCGCACACGGACGGCGGGCGGCCCTTCCTCCAGCGTCGCGAGTCCTTCGACGAGGCTGTCGGTCACCGTCCGGAGAGCCTGCTCCTGCAGCTCGCGGAGGCTGGGGAAATAGCGATAGAACAGCGGCCGTGAAACCCCGGCGTGCGCGACGATGTCGTCCACTGTGACCAGTTCCGGGGCTCTGCTGCCGAACAGGTCCAGCGCCGAGGAGATCAGATCGTCGCGCCGGGCCTGCGGGGTCATCCGGCGCGGCCTGTTCACGGCGTGACGTCCAGTTTCGCCGCTGCCCGAAGCAATCCCGGAGTAAGTCGCGAAAGGACATAGGTCACTTTCGCCTCCGGAGTGGACGGTTGTACCGCGGCATTCTTTTCCACCGCACGCAGAATGTCGCGCGCGACTTTTTCCGGGCCGAAGTTTCGCCGCGCGTACAGCTTCGTGGAAGCCTGTTGCCGACGCCGCTGTTCGGCTTCGGTCACGCCGACGAACCGGGTGGTTTCGGTGATGTTGGTACGCACGATGCCGGGACAGACCGCGGTGACTCCGATGCCGTCGGCCGCCAGTTCCGCCCGCAGGCTGTTACTCAACGCCAGCACCGCCGCTTTCGTGGTGCCGTAAGGGCCCAGGGTCGTCGACGGCAGGTAGGCGGCGGCCGACGAGAGGTTCACGACCTGTCCGCCTTCGGCCCGCGCCTGCATCATCGGCACGAAGGCGCGGCACCCGTGGATCACTCCCCACAGGTTCACGTCCACGACCCTTTCCCAGTCCTCCACGCTGGTGTCCACAAAGGATCCGGACAGCCCAATGCCGGCATTGTTCACCACGATGTCCGGCACCCCGAACTCGCGCGCCACCTGTTCGGCGAACCGCGCCATCGCCGCACCGTCGGATGAGTCCACTGTGTACGCACCAGCAGCAGAGCCTTTGTCCCGCACCATCTTCGCAGTCTCTTCAGCGGCGTCCTCGTGCACATCGGTGACCACGACGTCGGCTCCCTCGGCAGCGAAGGCCAGCGCCGTCTCCCGGCCGATCCCACTGCCCCCGCCGGTGATCACGACGAGCCGGTGCGGGAACCGGCCACGCGCCGGCGTGCCTACCCTGGCACGCTTCAACGCACGACTCTCCTCGCCGCTCTCCGCATAGGCGATCAGCTCGGCCGCCGCCGCAGCGACCACGCCCGGTTTACCGCAGGCGACCCAGTGCGAGCCGATGATCCGCCGTACCCGTAGATCCGGCACCCAGCGTTGCACTTCCGTCTGAAGTGGAGCGGTCACGTATGCGTCGCCGCTCGGCGTGAGTACCTGCACCGGCACGTCCGCCGGGCGCGGCTGAGGTCGAGCCATCCGCGGCCCCATATTGGCGCGGTACAGCTTGAGCCCGTGGACTCCGTCGGAAGTCTTGGGCGCGTTCACATCCGGTTCGAGACGGCACATCAACGCCCGCATCGCGCCGGTGCGCCACATCAGCTCCGGCAGCACTGGCAGCTGGAAGAACAGGATGTAGTACGAATGCAGGAGTTGCCGCATGGCGTGCGCGAGCCGTTTCGGCGTCGGCCGGGTGAGCTGATCGCGGAACCAGGCCGCAGCGTGATCGAGGCTGGGGCCGGAAATCGAGGTGTAGGAAGCGATCCGGCCGCGCAGCCGGTCGCCGGTGACCGCGTGCCAGGCCTGGATCGAGCCCCAGTCGTGCGCGACCAGGTGCACCTTGCCGGTCGGCTGCACCTCGTCCACCACCGCGGCCAGATCGTCGACGAGCTGATCGAGCCGGTACGCGCCGCGTCCGCGCGGCTTGTCCGACTCACCCGCCCCGCGCACGTCGTAGGTCACCACACAGTGGTGGCGGCCCAGCTCCGCGACGACCCCGTCCCACAACGAGCTGTTGTCCGGATAGCCGTGCACGAGCACCACGGTCGGTCCCTCCGGCACCCCGCGCACCCGGACGGAGAGCCGGACACCGTCGCTGGCCGTCACTTGCTTGTGAGACATGGTGTCATGCTAGACAACTAGTCAATAGCACCCGGAGTCAATCGAGTTCACCTCGACGGCGGTTGCCCTTTCGCCGGTGTTCGCGCCACCGCCGGATTTGCCGCTCATGACAGTGTTTTCGCTGGTTCCACGGGAAACCACTGCGTCGCTGTCCACCGTTCGGTGGACACCGGGATTCCACCGCCCGGACGTCCCGGGACCGCCGCCGCGGACGCAGGATGGCCTCATGAGCACAGCAGTGCGAGTGCGCGGACTGCGCAAGGAGTATCCGAGCCAGGCCGCCGTGGCGGGGATCGAGCTGGACATCCGGCACGGCGAGGTGTTCGCCCTGCTCGGCCCGAACGGGGCGGGCAAGACGACCACGGTGGAAATCCTGGAGGGGCACCGGCGGCGCACCGCCGGTACGGCGGAGGTGCTCGGCGAGGACCCGGGCACGGCGGGCCACGCGTGGCGGGCCCGCATCGGCATCGTGTTGCAGACGGCCACCGACGCGGCGGAGCTGACCGTGCTGGAAACCGTGCGGCACTTCGCGAAGTACTACCCGGACCCACGGGTCCCGGAGGAGGTGATCGACCAGGTCGGGCTCACCGAGAAGGCGGGTGCCCGGGTGAAGTCGCTCTCCGGCGGGCAGCGCCGGCGGGTGGACGTGGCCCTGGGCATCGTGGGCAGGCCGGAGCTACTCTTCCTCGACGAGCCGACCACCGGTTTCGATCCAGCGGCCCGGCGGCAGTTCTGGACGCTGATCGAGGGGCTGGCCCAGGAGGGCACCACGATCCTGCTCACCACCCACTACCTGGAAGAGGTGGAGGCGCTGGCCGACCGGCTCGCCGTACTGACCGGCGGGAAGATCGTCGCGGAGGGGACCCCGGCGACGCTCGGCGGGCGCGAACGAGCCGAGGCCATCGTGCGGTGGCGCGACGAACGCGGGAGCCACGAGGAACGGACCCCGTTCCCGACGAAACTCGTCACGCAGTTGTCCGGCGCGGGCAGGGAGCTCGCCGGCCTGACCGTGACCCGGCCCAGCCTGGAGGACATCTACCTGAACCTGATCGAGGAGAAATCGTGACCACCATCGCCCTGCCGGGAACGCTGAGTCTCGGCCTCGCCCGTGGCTCGTTCGAGCTGCGGCAGTTCTTCCGCAACCGGGAGCAGGTGGTGTTCACCTTCGCCCTCCCCGCGGTGCTGATGGTGCTGCTCGGCTCCATCCTCAACGGGCCGACCGCGCAGGCCGGGCTGTCCTCGGGACAGCTGCTCGCGGCCGGCATGATCGGCTCCGGCATCGTGTCCACCTCGTTCAACGGCGTGGGCATCGGGATCGCCTCGGACCGGGAACTGGGCGCGCTGAAACGGCTGCGCGGCACGCCGATGCCGGCCGCGTCCTACTTCGTCGGCAAGATGGTGATGGTCGCGGTGACCAGCCTGGCGCAGATGGTGCTGATGGCCGTGGTGGCGACGCTGCTGTTCGGGCTGAAGCTGCCGGACGCGCCGTCGAAGTGGCTGACCCTGCTGTGGGTGCTGCTGCTCGGGATCGTGTCCTCGACCCTGCTCGGCATCGCGATCACCTCGCTCACCCGCACGACTACCGGCACGGTGGCCGTGGTGCAGCTGGTGTACCTGGTGCTGCAGTTCATTTCCGGGGTGTTCGTCACGCCGATCACGCATCTGCCCAAGATCATGGTCGACATCGCGTCCTTCTTCCCGCTGAAATGGATCTGCCAGGGTTTCCGGTCGGTGTTCCTGCCGCCGGAGGCCGCAACGCAGGAGATGGCAGGAGCATGGGAACTGCCGACGGTCGCACTGGTCCTGGGGGTCTGGTGCGTGGTCGGGCTCGTGCTCGCGAGGGTGAGCTTCCGATGGACGAACGAAGCACGGTGAACCGCACCGACGACGCATGGGGACAGTCCTACTGGGCCTGGGAAGTGCTGTTCGCGGTCGCCTGCGTGGCGACCGCCTTCCTGGTGTTCTTCAGCGATTCCGGGCCGGTGGCGAAGGCGATCGCCGACGGCCTGATCGGGCTGATGGCGGTCGGTTACCTGGTGCTCGGGCGCCGCATCGTGCACGGCGAGGGCAATGGCGCCGCCCGTGTGCTCGCCTCGGCCGCGCTGGTCCTGTGCACCGCCATCGCGATCCTCGCCGACACCACGGCGAGCTTCGTGCTGTTCTTCACCATCCCGCTGTTGTTCATGGTGCTGGAGCGGCGCCCGGCGGTGGTCTCGACCACCGCGCTGATCCTGTGGGAATCGGCGTCCGCGGTACTCAACGGCGGCTGGCACAACCCGAGCCTGCGCATCCTGCTGCCGATGACCGCGATTCTGGTGGTGTTCAGCATCCTTGCCGGGAAGTTCACCAGCGACGTGGTGCGGGAAAGCAACGCGCGGGCTCGGCTGATTCTCGAACTCGAAGAGAGTCAGGCCGAGGTCGAACGGCTCTCCCGGGAGGCGGGCACCGCGGTCGAACGGGAGCGGCTGGCCCGCGAGATCCACGACACCCTGGCGCAGGGCTTCACCAGCATCGTCGCGCTGACCCAGGCGATAGAGTCCGAAGTGGACACCGATCCGGAAGCGGCGCGCAAGCACCTGGCGCTGGCCGGGCACACCGCACGCGAGAACCTCGCCGAGGCACGGGCGATGGTCGCCGCGCTGACCCCGTCCGCGTTGGCCACCGGATCGCTACCGGATGCCGTGCGGCGACAGGCGAAACGCCTCTCCGACGAGACCGGGATCGTTGTCGGGTGCGAAGTGGACGACGAGCTGCCACCATTGCGTACCGCGGTCGAAGTGGTACTGCTCCGGGCGACGCAAGAGGCGCTGGCAAACGTACGCAAGCACGCGAACGCATCCACCGTCCGACTGCGACTGTCCGCCGTAGACGGATCAGTACGGTTGCAGGTGACCGACAACGGCCGCGGTTTCTCCCCACAGGCAACCACCTCCGGCTTCGGGTTGCGCGGGATGCGTTCACGTGCCGAACAAGTGGGTGGCAAGCTGACCGTGCGGCCGGGCGAGGGCGGCGGCACCGAACTGGAACTGGAGGTGCCCGCGTGATCACGATCATGCTCGTGGACGACCATCCCGTGGTGCGCGAAGGCCTGCGCGGGATGCTCGAAGCCGAGGCGGATCTGACCGTGATCGGCGAAGCCGGTTCGGGCGACGAGGCAGTGGCGCTCGACCGCGTGAAGCAGCCGGACGTGGTGCTGATGGACCTGCGGATGCCAGGACTGGACGGGGTCGGCGCGATTCGCGCGATCCTCGCGGACACACCGGCGCGGCGGATCGTCGTACTCACCACGTACGAAACCGATGCGGACATCCTGCGCGCCGTGGAAGCGGGCGCGGCCGGGTACCTGCTGAAGGACGCGTCGCGAGTCGAGCTGGCCGGAGCGATCCGCGCGGCGGCGCGCGGTGAGACCGTTCTCTCTCCTTCTGTCGCGGGAAAACTGGTGCACCGGATGCGAAATCCGGAACCGGCGTCCCCGCTGTCCGCGCGCGAAGTCGAGGTACTGCGGCTGGTGGCGAAAGGCCTGACGAACGCGGACATCGGCCGGGCGCTGCACATCGGCGAGGCGACCGTGAAAACGCATCTGCTACGGGTGTTCGCCAAGCTCGGGGTGTCCGACCGTACCGCGGCCGTGACGACCGCGCTGGCCCGGCGACTGCTGGACTGATCAAGCGCGGCAGAATGGCCGCATGCTGGACTCGACCGCACTCGCCCTGTACCGCAGGCTCGCCCGTGAACAGTCGGCGGGCCGCGCCCCATCACTGGTCGCCGCCGTGGTGCGGGACGGCGAACTCGTCTGGTCCGGCGCACGCGGCCGCGTCGGCGACGCCCGGCCGACCCCCGACACCCAGTACCGGCTCGGATCCATCACCAAGACCATGATCGCGACCCTGGTGATGCGCCTGCGCGACGAGGGCAGGCTCGCGCTGACCGATCCGGTGGAGCGGCACCTGCCCGGTACCGCGTTCGGATCCGCGACCATCGCGCAGCTGCTCTCGCACACCTCCGGGCTGACCTCCGAATCACCGGGTGTGTGGTGGGAGCGCGCGCCGGGCGCGGACTGGGCGGCGCTCGTGGCGAGCCTCGGCGAGGACGCGACGAAACTGCGGCCCGGCTTCAAGTTCCACTACTCGAATGTCGGCTTCGGCGTGCTCGGCGAACTGGTGGCCCGGCACCGCGGCCGCCCATGGTTCGACGTAGTGCGTGACGAAATCCTCATCCCGCTGGGCATGCACCGTACGACCCCGCACCCGGAAGGCGCGCACGCAGAGGGATTCGCCGTGCACCCGTTCGCCGACGTGCTGCTGCCCGAACCCACGCCGGACGCCGGCGCGATGGCCCCGGCCGGGCAGCTGTGGTCCACCATCACCGACCTCGGCCGCTGGACGGCGTTCCTCGGCGGGCACACCGGCGGCGTGCTGTCCGGGGACACGCTGGCCGAAATGCGCACGATGAACACCGTCGACGACACCGAGGTCTGGACCACCGGATTCGGGCTGGGCCTGATGGTGGTGCGCCACCAGGGCAGGCACCTGGCCGGGCACACCGGCTCGATGCCGGGCTTCCTGGCCGCGACCCTGATCGACCCGGCCTCCGGCACCGGTGCGCTGTGCCTGGCCAACGCCACCGCCGGCGTCGGTATCACCACCCTGTGCCTCGATCTCGTCGAGATCGTCGGGAAACGCGAGCCTGCCGTGCCCGCGGAATGGCGGCCGTCCACTGTGGACCCGGACCTGCTCGCTCTGACCGGCCTCTGGCACTGGGGCCCGACCCCGTATCTGCTGCGCGTGCAGGGCGACGGCCGGCTGACCCTCAATCCCGCCGACGGCGCCGGCCGCGCCTCCCGCTTCCACCCGCTCGGCGAGGACCGCTGGCTGGGCCTGGACGGCTACTACGCGGGCGAAACCCTGACCGTCGGCCGCGACGCCACCGGCACCGCGACCCACCTGAACCTGGCGACGTTCATCTTCAGCCGCACGCCCTACGACCCGGCCGCCCCGATCCCGGGCGGGGTGCACGAGTCGGGCTGGCGCTGATCCTCGTCGTCGGCCTCCGAGAAGGGCTCCTCCGGTAACTCGTCCCACTCCGACAGCGGTTCGGGCTCGTATACCGGCCGCCTCGCCGGGGTGACATAGGCTCGCGCGTACACGTCCCGGCCGGGCAGCCCGACAGCGATGGTGTCCGCCTCCGGGGTTCCGAAAACCCATACCCGCCGGTGGGTGAGGAGTTCGGCCGCGATCTCCGTCGGGCACCGCGGTACGAGCAAGCGCGCGGAATATCCCGGTTCGAGCACGAGCCAGCCGTGCACCGGTGCGGCCGGCCACACGTGGCCGTCAACCACAGCGGCCCAACGGGGGGTGAGCTGGCCCCGGACCGCATGCGAGTCGGACCTGGTGTTCGCACACCAGGCCACGGCGACCCCTCCGAAGACGAATGCGGGGATCAGGATCGGCCAGGCGGACCCGCCCCCGAACCAGAACGCCGCGAAGCTCCCGCCTGCCGCGATGACCGGCGCCAGGATCATCCCCGGCAGCGCCAGCCGCGCCCGCCGGCCCAGACTTCGGAGGGAATTCCCCCGCGAGGGCAAGCCGACCGGGTCGGCAGTGCACAGCCCCGCCGTCGTGCCCGCACCGATCCGCACCACCACCCGCCCTCGCGCGTCGGGTTCGTCGTGTCGTAGCCGACCGCTCCTGCGCAGTTCGAGTGCCAGCTCCGGTGGACAGTCCGGCAACGTGAGGTAACGACGGCGCCCTCGGCGCGGGTATGTGGTGAGGCACAGGAGGCGGGGGATCGCCTGCCCGTGGTCCCACTGCGTGGTATCCCGGTCGAAAACCGCGCGGACTTCGGCCATCGGCCCCGCGCGGAGGCGGACCGGACGGCGCCAGGGCCGCCACCACATCAGCGAGCCGAGGACCAGCACAGCAGCGATCAGGGTCACGGAGACCGCGTCGGCGACCTCACCGGCATCCGGCGGCTCGACGAACAAGGCCACGACGATGCCTCCCGCGAACAACGCGCAAAGGTAAAAGGAAATCGGCCGCAGCCAGCGCCGCAGGTGCGGCCATGGCCACCGCGGACGCCACGGCATGAAGACCAGCACCAGCGTCACAGCCAGCCCGACGGGCGCACCGATGCGTGCCTCGGAATTCCACGGCAGCATCAGTGCCTGCAAGCCGAACAGCGCCAGCCAGCCCCACCGGGGCCGGTAGCGGGAGGTCTCGTCCGGGTGCGGCGGCTCAGTCACGATCTCACTATCCGACGCCCACCCGCCGCTGTTACCTGGCCGATCCCGACCTGAGAGACTGGCCGCATGACCGACGCCGAGTTGACCATCCCCGCAGACCTCAAGCCGGCCGACGGCCGCTTCGGCTGCGGACCCTCGAAGGTCCGCGAAGAGCAGCTCGTCCGGCTTGCCGAATCCGGTTCCACCTATCTGGGCACCTCGCACCGGCAGAAGCCGGTCAAGTCGCTGGTCGGCCGCGTGCGGACCGGACTGTCCGAACTGTTCTCGCTGCCCGAGGGCTACGAGGTGATCCTCGGCAACGGCGGGACCACCGCGTTCTGGGACGCGGCCGCCTTCGGGCTGGTGCGCGAGCAGGCGCAGCACTTCACCTACGGTGAATTCTCCGCGAAGTTCGCGACCGTGACGAACAAGGCGCCGTTCCTCAAGGACTCCGTCGTGGTCAAGGCCGACCCGGGCAGCGCGCCGGAGATCGCCTACCAGGCTGGGGCGGACCTGGTCGGCTGGGCGCACAACGAGACCTCCACCGGCGTCGCGGTGCCGGTCCGCCGCCCGGCGGGCAGCGAGGGCGCGCTGGTCGCGATCGACGCCACCTCGGGTGCCGGCGGTCTGCCGGTCAAGGCCGAGGACTTCGACGTCTACTACTTCGCGCCGCAGAAGTCGTTCGCCGCCGACGGCGGGCTGTGGATCGCGCTCGCCTCGCCCGCGGCGATCGAGCGGATCGGCGAGGTCGGCGGCGGGGACCGCTGGATCCCCGAGTTCCTCTCGCTCACCACCGCGCTGGACAACTCGCGCAAGGACCAGACCTACAACACCCCCGCGGTGGCCACGCTCTTCCTGCTCGCCGAGCAGATCGAGTGGATGAACGGCCAGGGCGGGCTCGCCTGGACCACGGCGCGCACCAAGGAGTCCTCGGGCCGGCTCTACGAATGGGCCGAGAAGACCTCTTACACCACCCCGTTCGTCACCGACCCGGCGCTGCGCTCGCAGGTCGTGGGCACCGTCGACTTCACCGACGAGGTGGACGCCGCGGCGGTGGCGAAGGTGTTGCGTGCCAACGGGATCGTGGACACCGAGCCGTACCGCAAGCTGGGCCGCAACCAGCTGCGCGTCGGCCTGTTCCCGGCCATCGACCCGGACGACATCACCCAGCTCACCCGCTGCATCGAATACGTCGTCGACCACCAGTCCTGATCAAGGCTGTGAAGGGCACCTTCACGGACTCTGCGTCCGTGAAGGTGCCTTTCACAGCCTTCAGCTTTCAGCCTTTCGTGACGGAACGTGTTCGGCGTGTCACGACCGGGGCATAGCGATGGGGCTGGAAGATAACCCTTGGCGGTGGCAGACCGCGGACGCCTCGGCGCGCCTCGCACGTCAAGCCGACGCGCCGTTCTACCGTGGACACCCACAAAGGTGAAGACCGGGGAGGCGAGAAATGCGGGCACTGCGGGTGGTCGGGCTGCACGAGGACGGGAAGTCCATCGTGCTCGAAGACCCGGCGAGCCGGACCCGCTTCCTGCTCCCCGCGGACGAGCGGCTACGGGCAGCGGCGAGGGGGGACATCGCCCGGCTGGGCCAGATCGAGATCGAGTTGGAGAGCCAGATGCGGCCACGCGAGATCCAGGCGCGAATCCGCGCCGGCGAGTCCGTCGACCAGGTCGCGAGCAGTGCGGGCGTGTCGGTGCAGCGGGTGGAGCGGTTCGCCTATCCGGTGCTGCTGGAGCGTTCGCGCACCGCGGAGCTGGCCCAGAGCGCGCACCCGGTCCGCGAGGACGGCCCGGACGTGCAGACGCTCGGCGAGGTCATCGCCTACGCCTTCGGTGTGCGCGGGCACGACTACAACCAGGCCCAGTGGGACGCCTGGCGCGGCGACGACGGCAAGTGGGTCGTGGTGCTGCGCTGGAAGGCCGGGCGGTCGGACAACCGGGCGCACTGGTCGTTTTCCCCCGGCGCGCACGGCGGCACCGTGCACGCGCTCGACGAGAACGCCGAAGTCCTGCTCAACCCCAACTCCTACCGGCCGCCACGCACCGTGCGCGCGCTGGAGCCCGCTCGCGAGGCGGTCGTGCAGCCGACCCTCGACTCGGCCGAGGAAGTACTGGCCATCGAGGCCCCCGAAAAGCCGAACGGGGAGGCCGACACGCGCGAACTCCCGCGTGTGCCCAGCGACGAGGACGGCGCCGAGCAGCCGCCGGTCAAGCCGAAGAAGAACCATCCGATCGTGCCGTCCTGGGAGGACGTGCTGCTCGGGGTCCGCACCCAGCGCGGCTGAGCGTCAGCCGTCCACGAGGGCGGCCAGCGATTTCGGCGCCACCTGGCGGTAGGCCTCGCGCACGATCGAGGCCACCTCGGTCCAGTCGACGTCCACGTCGAGGCGCACGCCGAGCCAGCCGCGGTGGCCCACGTAGGGCGGGCGGAAGAACCGGTCCGGCTCGGTGCGCACCAGTTCCTCCTGCGCCCCGGGCGGTGCCGGGCACCAGAACGCGAGCCGGTCGTCGTGATGCCGGTCGGCGAACATCACGAACGTCTTGCGGTCCCGCACGAACCAGGTCGGCTCGCCGTGGCTGAGCCGTTCGGTGGCCTCGGGCAACGCGAGGCATAGGGCGCGCAGTTCGTCCAGCGGTGCCATCGGCCCAGTATCGGTGGCTCAGAGCACCGTCGCCAGCACCCCGACCCAGGCCAGCACGAGCCCACCGGCCGCGCCGAACACGGCCCAGCGCAGGATCAGCACGCGACGGCCAAGCCACAGCGAGGGCGCGACACCACCGGTCACCACGAGCGCGGCTATGGTCGCGAGCCAGCCGTTCGTCTCACGGGCGAGCGTGCCGGCAAGCGCGAGCATGCCGACGACGACCACGACAGCGGAGAACAACGAGACCGTCAGCCCGGTGAACCACGGCGTCGGCTCGCGGCGGCGCGGAGGACGGCGCACCATCGGCGGACGAAGTGGCGGCTCGACCACGATCTCGGCCCCGGTCACCGGATCGGCGAACCGCACCGGGGTGCCCAGCACCGTGGACAGCCGCGCGGCGAGCTGACGTCCGCGCTGGGTGACCACCACGTGGGCGGCGTCCATCCCCGGCTCGGCCCGCGCCACCGCGGACGCGACCCGCGCCCACTCGTGCAGCGCCTGCGCAAGATCGGCACCGATCGCCAGCCGCCCCGGATCGACCTCCTGCAGGTCTGCCCCGCCAGGCCTGGCGAGCACCGCGCGATCGCCCCGGATCCGCAGCTCCATGGTGTCCTTCCGCGCCGGGAATCGTCGCCGGACAGCTTAGTGGGGCCGCTCGGCAGAGGCAGGTCGGAAGGTGGGGCGGCTCGCGGCTCGGCCGGTGTGGCGGCGGTGAAGGGTCCCTTCACGGACTCTGGGTCCGTGAAGGGACCCTTCACAGCCCTTCCCGCGCCCCCAGAGCGAAAGCGTCGGCGAAAGCGGGCACCACGGCAAGGCAGGGTTCAGGCCGTGGTCACCTCGTGGAAGGCGACGGCCGCCGCGGTGGCGACGTTCAGCGAATCGACCCCGGACACCATCTCGACCCGCACGGCGAGATCGGCCGCCGCGATCGCCTCCTCGCTCAGGCCCGGTCCCTCCGCACCGAGCATCAGCGCGATCGGGCCGGGCACCTTCGACCGCAGGCCGCGCAGGGGCACCGAATCCGGCCGAGGGGTGAGCGCGGCCACCCGGAAACCATGATCGCGCAGCACCGCCAGCCCGCCGGGCCAGCTGTCGAAGGTCGCGAACGGCACGCGCAGCACGTGCCCCATCGAGACGCGTACACTGCGCCGGTAGAGCGGATCGGAACAGCCGGGGCCGAGCAGCACCCCGTCCACGCCGAGCGCGGCCGCGTTGCGGAAGAGCGCGCCGAGATTCTCGTGATCGCCCACACCTTCCAGCACAGCAAGCACTTCCGCGCGATCCACGACTTCGGCCACCCCGGGCGGCGACGGCCGGTCCGCCACCGCAAGCACCCCGCGGTTGAGATGGAAGCCCACCACGTCGGCCATGGTCTCCGCGGAGGTCACGTACGCCGGCACGGCCAGCGCGGCGAGATCGTCTTCCAGTTCCCGGATCCGGCGTTCGACGCCGAGCAGCGCCCGCACCGGGTAGCGCGACGCGAGCAGCCTGCCGACCACCACCGTGCCCTCGGCGATCACCAGGCCTCGTCCGCCGGGGCGGTCCGGGCGTCGGTCCGCTGTGGACAGGTCGCGGAAATCGTCGAGCCCCGGATGCGTGCGGTCGTCGGTGAAGATCAGTTCAGCCACAACGGACAGTGTCCCATCCGCGCACAGCGGTGCCGGCTGGTCCGAACGTCTCGCGCGCGGTGGTACGAACGGCGGATTTTCGCGGACGGTCAACCCGGCGTGACAGAGAGCACCAGTTTGGCCGCTAGCCCCGGCGTACGCGCTGTGCAACCGTGGTCGGCCTGGCAGTCCCCGCCCAGGAACATCCGCGGACAGCAGTCTAGGAGCGCGTCACACATGGGTACGGATCTATCGGCCACTCCTCGCCTTCTCGACCGCGGCCGGTACCGCCGCAAGGTGCAACGGTGTCTGGACACCCTTGCCCGCATGCTCACCGATGGCAGTTTTTCCTTTCCTCGCAAGAATATCGGTCTCGAGGTGGAGCTGAATCTGGTGGACCAGCGACTGCGCCCGTCGATGAGCAGCTCGGCGGTACTGGACGCATTGGACGATCCCTCGTTCACCACCGAACTCGGTCAGCACAACCTGGAACTGAACGTGCCGCCGCGGCCACTGGCCGGGGATTCGGCGCTGCAGCTGGAAAATGATCTGCACGCCTACCTCGGCAAGGCGGCGGGCACGGCGGGCGGCACCGGCGTCACGCTGGCCATGATCGGCATCCTGCCCACGCTCGGGCAGGAGCACTTCGACCAGAAATGGCTCACCAACAAGGCCCGCTACTCGACGCTCAATGACGAGATCTTCGCCGCCCGCGGTGAGCGGATGGCGCTGGTGATGGACGGCGCCGCGTTACCCGGCGCGCAGCCGGAACGCCTGCGCAGCTATGCGGAATCCATTCTTCCGGAAGCCGCCTGCACGTCGGTGCAGCTGCACCTGCAGGTGGCTCCCGAGGAGTTCGCCGCGCACTGGAACGCCGCGCAATGCCTGGCGGGCGCCCAGATCGCGCTCGCCGCGAACTCGCCTTTCCTGCTGGGCAAGGCATTGTGGCACGAGACCCGGATCCCGTTGTTCCAGCAGGCCACCGACACCCGGCCCGAGGAGCTGAAGAACCAGGGCGTGCGGCCGCGGGTCTGGTTCGGCGAGCGCTGGATCACCTCGATCTTCGATCTGTTCGAGGAAAACGTCCGCTACTTCCCCGGCCTGCTGCCCGAAACCGACACCGAGGATCCGCTCGAAGCGCTGGAATCCGGGCAGGCGCCCCGGCTTTCCGAGCTGCGCATGCACAACGGCACGATCTGGCGCTGGAATCGTCCGGTCTACGACGTGGTCGACGGCCTGCCGCACCTGCGCGTGGAGAATCGCGTGCTGCCCGCCGGGCCGACGGTGGCCGACGTGGTCGCGAACGCCGCGTTCTTCTACGGCGCGCAACGCGCGCTCGCCGAGGAGGAGCGCCCGATCTGGACGCAGATGTCCTTCCAAGCCGCGGAAGAGAACCTGTATTCGGGCGCACGCAACGGCTTCGACGCGCAGCTGTACTGGCCGGGCATCGGCTGGGTGCCGCCGGACGAGCTGGCCCTGCGCGTGCTGCTCCCCCTGGCGCACGAGGGCCTGCGCCGCTCCGACGTCTCCGACGAGGCACGCGTGCGTTACCTCGGCATCATCGAACGCCGGTGCCTCGCCAGGCGCAACGGCGCGAGCTGGCAACGGGAGTACGTCCAGCGCGCCGAAGCCCGTGGCGCCGACCGGGACACCGCCCTGAACCGGATGCTCGGCCGGTACCTGGAACTGTCGGAGATCGGCGAGCCGGTACACACCTGGCCGCTCGCGGACTGAACCCACCGCGCCCCTTCCCCTACAGTGTCTCCGGAAGGGAGTGACCCGAATGCCCAAGGTGCTCGGCGGATCGCTCGAAGCGCACCGCCGCGAGGTGCGCACGCGGGTGTTCGAGGTGCTGCGCGTTCAGCTCTACGAGCGCGGGTTCGACGCGATCACTCTGGCCGGCGTCGCCGCGGCGGCGGGCGTCGGCCGGAGTGCGTTGTACAACCACTTTCCGGACAAGGAAAGCCTGCTCGTCGCGTTCGTCGAAGACGAATCGGCCCGGTACGTCGAGCGGCTGCGCGAGGCCGTGGAAGCGGAGACGGACCCGGTCGCGCAGCTGGCCGCCTTCGTCCGGTTGCAGTTGCGCGTGCTCGCCGAGCACCATCTGCCACCGGGCACCGCGCTGGAATCCGCGCTCGCCCCGTCGGCCTACCGGCGGATCAGCGCGCACGGCGATCCGATCGCCGGAGTGCTGCGGACGGTGCTGCTCGCCGGGGTCGACGCGGGCAGCTGGCCCGCCCAGGATGTGGACGTGGTGATCCCCATGATCACCGCTGCGCTGGGCAGCCGTCAGGTGATCGACGTGCCCCCCGGCCGGCTGGCCGAGGTGATCGACACCGCGATCCGGTTCGTGCGGCAGGCGATCGGCTCGGCGGAACTTCCCGGCTGATCCCCGATTCAGGCTGGCCTAAGCCGGGATTCCGGCCTACAGTCTTTCTGACAGCTTGTCAGATCGACCGCCGGAGGGGCCGCCATGCAGGTGACCGCAGACGTCGACGCATCCCCGTTCTCCCAGCGCCTGCGCGCCTCCACCTGGCCGGTGCACCAGCGGGCCAACCATTCCCGGTACATGAGCGCCCTGTTCGGCGGGGAGCTGCCGCTGGCCGGCTACACCCGGCTGGCCGTCCAGTACTACTTCATCTACCGGGCGATCGAGCGTGCCAGCGACGCGATGGCCACGGACGCGGTCGGCCGCGAATTCGTGTTCGACGAGCTGCGCCGGCTGCCTTCGCTGGAACGGGACCTCGGGTACCTGGCCGGCCCGGACTGGCGCGACACGATCCGGCCGTTGCCGGCCACCGAGGCCTACACCGCGCGGATAGCCGAGGCCTCCGGCTGGGCCGGCGGCTACGTGGCCCACCACTACACCCGCTACCTCGGCGACATCGCCGGCGGCCAGGCCATCCGGCGGCTGCTGGAGAAGAAGTTCGACCTCGCCGAGGAGGGCGCGCACTTCTACCACTTCGACCTGATCGGCAGCGCGCCCGCGTTCCGCGACCGGTACCGGGCGAAACTGGACCAGGCGCCGTGGAGCGAACAGGACCACGCACGGGTGATCGGCGAGTGCACCGTGGCGTTCGAACACAACATCGCCGTCTTCGACGAACTGGCCGCCGAGCTGGAGCTGACCGGCGCATGAACCGGGTCACAGACCGTTGACCTCGTGCCAGGTGGAGGTATGAGGCTCGGTTTGACACCACCCGCGCCCGGGTAAGCCGACCTTGTCCCACGATGTCGCCCCCGTTCGCCGGGAACACCGGTGTGCTACTAGGTTCGACCGTACGAACTTGCGTCGAAGACAGTTAGGAGGGCCCATGGCCCGCTACGAGCTGCCCGAACTCGACTACGACTACGGCGCCCTCGCGCCGCACATCTCGGGCGAGATCAACGAGCTGCACCACAGCAAGCACCATGCCGCCTACGTCAAGGGCGCGAACGACACGCTGGACAAGATCGCGGCCGCACGCGAGGCGAACGACTTCGGCTCGATCGTCGGCCTGGAGACCACGCTGGCGTTCAACCTGGCCGGGCACGCCAACCACGTGATCTGGTGGAAGATCCTGTCCCCGGAAGGCGGCGACAAGCCGACCGGTGAGCTGGCCGCCGCGATCGACGAGGCATTCGGCTCGTTCGACAAGTTCAAGGCCCAGTTCACCGCGGTGTCCACCACGATTCAGGGCAACGGCTGGGGCGCACTGTCCTGGGACCCGATCGGCAAGACGCTGATCACCCAGCAGCTGCGCGACCACCACAACAACCTGATCCTGCCGACCACGCCGATCCTGCTGGTCGACGTGTGGGAGCACGCGTTCTACCTGGACTACAAGAACGTGAAGCCGGACTACGTCAAGGCCCTCTGGAACATCTTCAACTGGGCCGAGATCAGCAAGCGGTTCGAGAACGCCGTGGCCGGCGGCAACGGCCTGCTGCTGGGCTGAGCACAGCAGTTTGCACCGAACGGGGTTCCTCCGCGCCGGAGGGGCCCCGTTCGTATTTCGCTTGACCTCCAGTGCACTCAAGGTGTGAGAGTGGGGCCATGGATGTCGACGCCTACCTCGCCCGCCTGGACCTGCCGGTGCCCGCCGCGGCCGACCTGGCCGCCCTGCGCGTGCTACAGGAGCGACACCTGACCCGGGTCCCCTTCGAAAACCTGAGCCTGCACCTCGGCGAGACGATCGAACTCACCGAGGCCGCGCTGTTCGACAAGATCGTGCTCCGCCGCCGGGGCGGGTTCTGCTACGAGCTGAACGGCCTGTTCGCCGCGCTGCTGCGGGCGCTCGGTTTCGAGGCGACGCTGCACGCGGCCCAGGTCTACGGCCCGGACGGGACACCCGGGCCGCCGCTGGACCACGCCTGCGTGCTCGCCCACCTCGACGGCGAACTGTGGCTGGCCGACGTCGGCTTCGGCCGGTTCAGCAAGCAGCCGCTGCGGCTGTCCGCGGTGGAACCACAGCCGGACGGCGAGTGCGAGTACCTGCTGCTCGACGCGGAGCACGGCGACGTGGACGTGCTCCAGGACGGTCAGCTCCTGTACCGGCTGGAACGCCGCCCGCGCCGGCTGTCCGACTTCCTCCCGATGGCCTGGTGGCAGTCGACCTCGCCGGATTCGCACTTCACGCAGAACCTCACCTGCTCCCGCCTGACCACGCAGGGCCGCGTGACGTTGTCCGGCACTCACCTGATCGAGACCGTCGACGGCGAGCGGCACGAACTGGACCTGCCCGACGAGCAGGCGGTGCGGCTGGCCTACCGCGTGTACTTCGGCATCCGGCTCACCCGGCTGCCGGTACCACCCCGCGAACACCCCTTGACGGCCCCGGCGCCGAACCCGACCATGAACCCGTCCTGACCCGGCACCCGTGCATGAACGGAGCCCCGGCACCCGGGGGTTCCCAGGTACCGGGGCTCCGTCCGTTCCCGAACTGACTGCCGCTCCCACCACGAAGCGGATACCCATAAGGTTAGCCTAACCTCATACGTTCCGCAAGTCGATGATCGATCAAAGCTGTGAAGGGACCCTTCACAGCCTCAGCGTCCGTGAAGGGTCCCTTCACAGCCGTTCAGCGGCGGCGGATCAGCACCAGAGCGCAGACCACCGCGGCGATCAGCGAGAGCCCGCCGCCGAGGTAGAACGGCGAACGGCCGCCGAAGGTCTCGGCCATCCAGCCGGTCATCGGGCCGCCGATCGGGTTGCCGCCGATCAGCACGAGCACGTAGAGACCCATCACGCGACCCCGCATCTCCGGCGACACGGACGTCTGCACCAGGGTGTTCGCCGTGTTCAGGAAGGTGATCGTGGCGAAGCCGAGCGGGATCAGCCCGATGCCGAAGGCGAGGTAGGTCGGCATGAACGCGGTGATGACCTCGAACAGGCCGAGCAGTGCGCCGGACAGCACCAGCAACCGCACCCGTGGACGGCCCCTGGTCCCGCGCCGGGCAGAGGCCAGCGCGCCGGTGAACGTGCCGACCGCGACGAGCGTGGACAACAGGCCGTAGCCGTCGGCCTCGGTGTGGAACACGTTCGCGGCGACGATCGGCAGCGAGGTGAAGTAGGTGATCCCGAACGTGCTGACGAAGAACATCAGCACCATCACGGTGATCAGATCGGGGCGGCGGCGCACGTAGCGCAGGCCTTCGCGCAGCTGCCCCTTCCCCCGCGGCACGGCCGGGCCGCGGAACAGCTTCGCCGGATTCATCAGCGCGAGCCCGCTGATCACCGCGACGGTGCTGGCCGCGTTGGCGATGAACAGCCAGCCGGTGCCCACCCAGGTGATCGCGAACCCGGCGATCGCCGGGCCGACGATGCGCGCCATGTCGAAGATCGACGAGTTCAGCGCCACCGCGTTGGCCACCTGGTCGCGGCCGACCATCTCGGCCACGAACGACTGCCGTGTCGGCACCTCCATCGCGGAGGTGATGCCGAGCAGCACGCACAGCACGTACACGTGCCACAGCTGCGCCACCCCGGCCAAGTCGAGTACGCCGAGCAGCACGGCCTGCACGCAGTTCGCCGACTGGATGATCATCAGCAAGCGCCGCTTGTCGACCCGGTCGGCCAGCACCCCGGCCCACAGCGACAGCAGCAGCGTCGGCGTGAACTGGCAGGCGACCGCGATGCCGAGCGCCACCGGGTCGTTGCCGGAGAGGGTGAACACCAGCCAGTCCTGCGCGATGCGCTGCATCCAGGTGCCGATGTTCGAAATGACCTGGCCGCTGAAGAACAGCCGGTAGTTGCGCACCCGCAGCGAGGAGAACATGCCGTGGCGGCGGAGATCCGGTGGTTCGGCGGATCGGGGGTGGCCGGGTGGCGCGGACGGCGGTGCCGCCTCCCGGGTAGCGTTGGTTTCGGCCGGACGTCCTGTTTCGCTACCCGTCGTGGTCACCTGTGCTAGTTCCCCGCCATCCTGTCGATGATCTCCGCGGCCCGGGCGAGCACTTCGCGCTCGTCCTCACCCAGTTCGGCCAATTGCCGGTCCAGCCACACCTCCCGCACCGAGATGGCCTCGCGCACGTAGGCCAGCCCGTCCGCGGAAAGCTCGACGATGGCCTGCCGGCCGTCGGTCGGATGCGGGCGGCGCTCAAGGAAGTCCTTGGCCTCGAGCGCGGCGATCACCCTCGTCATCGAGGGCGGCTGGACGCCTTCCTTCGCGGCCAGCTGACCCGGGGTCAGCGGACCGCATTTGTACAGGGTGGACAGCGCGGCGATCTGCGTCAGCGAGACGTCGTCGCCCACCCGCTGTGCCCGCAGCCGGCGGTTGAGCCGGACCACTGCGAGGCGCAGGCGGCCCGCCAGGGAGCGCTCGTGCGGATCGCCGGACATATAGTTAGCATACCTCACGAACAGTGGAGATCATCCGCGAGTGAGCGGATCCGCCGTGGTCAGGACAACGCGGACGGAATCGGGCCGACCACGCCGCCGCGGATCTCCCGGCCGGTGCTCGACCCGCGTCAGCCGATCCTGAAGAACCGGCGCCGCCTGCCGCGCGCGCTGCTCCACCATTTCCCTGCCTGCCTCGCGGCCGGTCCGGGTAGGCTGCACCCGTGGATGAACCGACCGGCGCCCCGGACGCTACGGACTCGTTGCGGCACACGCCGGAGCTGCCCAAGCGGCTGACCGACCTGACCCCGGTGGTGATGGTGGGGACCGCGCTCTGGCTCGGCGCCCTGATCGTGCTGTTCTTCGTCACACACGGGGTGTGGGTGCAGACCGCGCTCGCCGGCGTCGTGCTCGGGCTGATCGGCTTCGGCATCATCTTCTGGCAGCGCGCAGCGGCTCGGCGCGGGTCGAAGTCGGCTCAGCGCCTCTAGCTCGGGCCGGTTCCCCGCATTCCGGTCGGCCGCACACCCTCGCGGAATCGCGGTGGCCGGTTCAGCTCCGTTCAGCCCACCGCCGGTTCAGTTCAGCAGTGTGTGCGGTGCCGGGTCCTCCAGCAGCGCGGTGATCCGGTAGCGATCGGCCCATCGCCCGGTCGCCGAGGCGAATGCTCTGGCCAGCCCTTCCGAGGTGTCCGCGGCGTGCAGGCGATCGTCGGACCACCAGGGGACTTCGTGGCGGACGCCGTCGACGGTCACGGTCAGCGGGTCGTGCAGGATCAGCCCGCCGTCGGGCAGGGGCAGGCCGAGCAGGTCGGCGACGAGCCCGAGCGCGGGCAGGTCGGCCCACGCCACGTATTCACCCTCGCTGGTCACCTCGGCCGGCAGGCCACTCGCGAGGGGCAGGTCGAGCAGCTCGGCCAGCCGCTCCGGATCCTGGGGGGCGACCACCATCCGGCCGGGTTCGAGCGCCGCGGCGAACCACGGCGCGTCGAGCACCACGGCGTCCTCGGTCACCGTGCCGTCCGCGGCCCGGACCCGGGCCGGGGCGTCGAGTTCGGCCACGTCGACCGGCGCCGCGGCCAAAGCGGCGTGCGCGCGGGCGATCAGGCCGGGTGCGAGGGTGCGGGCCGGGTCGCCGAGGCGGTCGAGCAGGTCGGTGACGTCCTCGGGGGTGGCCAGTTCGAGTCCGGTCCGCACCCCGGTGACGAGCAGCAGATCGTCGGTGAGGCCGAGATCCGGGACCACGTCGTACAGGCCGGTCAGCCCGGTGGCCGAAGGCATCCGCCAGGCGCTCGGCGGTTCCCCGGCCAGCAGCGCGTACCGGGCGAGCCACCACGCCGCGTGCCCGTCCGGGGTGTGCAGCGCCTGCCAGGTCTCGGGGCGTGCGGCGAGCAAGCGCAGGGCGGCGGGCCAAGCGTCGTCGGCGACCAGATCGAGATCCCGCACCGCGACGACGGTGGCCGGTTCGGCGGCTTCCCACCACAGGTCCTCGTCCGGCAGATCATGGTCCGGCTCGTGCGGCTCCTCGTCACCGACCACGGCGAACGAATCGAGCACCCCGGTGGCCACGAGCGTGCCGGATGGCCAGTCCCCGGCGAATTCCTCGTCCAGCACGGAAAGTGCGCCCTCGGATTCGAACACCTCGGGGTCGAACACGTCGAGCAGCGGGGAGGCGGGCAGCACTACCTCGTCCGCCCGGCGCCAACCGTCCTCAGTGGGCAGTGCGAGCGCACCCGCCCAAGATGGTGCCTGGTCACCGGAATCGGCGATGAGCCGGAGGACAGCGCCGGCCAGCACTATTCCGTCCAAACCGGACCGAACGTCGGCGACGCTGTTTTCCACCGCGTACTTCAGCTGTTCCGATTCGAGCAGCTGCTTCGCGTCGGCATGCTTGGCGCCCAGCCGTTCCAGCAACGGGTGCGCCGCGTCCGGATGCACCAGGCGCAGCCCCGGAACGTCCACATCGGACATAAGTTCGAGTAGTTCCCCACTGCCTTCGACCAGCAGCGCACCACGTACGCCGGGGAGGGTACGTCCGTCCGACAGCGGCACCGGCAGACCTTCGAGCTGCGCCGGCGCGAGCGCGTGACTCTCCACTCCCTCGGCGAGCACCGCGTAGACCTTGCGCCACCACTCCGGTTCACGATCGATTCCGGTCAACAGCTCCAGCGCGTCACTGATTCCCCACGCCTGCACGGAAATCGGCTTCAGCAGACGGAGAACCGACGGGGGCGCGGCAACCAGGCCCGGCACGACGTCGGCAAGCAACCCGGGCAACCCCGGCAGGTCGACGTCGAGCATCCTGGCCTGGCGACCGGAAACCAGCTCTCCGTCCACAGTGGTCAGCCAAGACTCCTCGGCAAGCTTCGCGACGACCAGCTCGCCAAGCTCGGCGTCCACAGTGGATCTTGGGAACCCGGCCGCGGGCACCAACGTGAACCGCCGCTCCGGCGCCACGGCGCGGACCAGACCGACGTACTCCCCAGCCGCTGTGCGCAGGGCTTCGTCGAGTTCCGGCCCGGGCAGCACCCGGCGCCGCGACGGCTCCAGCGGTACCGCCGCGATCAACCGGGCAGGTAGAGAAAGCCCTTCGTCCGTGGGAGTCGGCGCATGCAGCACGTCTTCGGCACGGGGAAGCGGGATTCCGTCGTCGTCCACCGGCACCGCCCACGGACCGTGGGTCAGCCAGTGCTCAGCCCCCTGCGGCCCACTGATCCGTACCGTCTCCGCACCCGATCGGGTCCACACGCGACCGTCCACTTCGGCCTCGGCGAGCCACGGAAGAGCAAGCAGCAGATCGCCGATCTCTCCGGCGAGTTCGTCAAGCAGCGCCGGTGCCGGCTCGCGCAACGGAAGCCGGATCTCAGTGTCGTACCCGGCAGGCGGCTCTTCCTCGACCGGAAACGGCAGCCGCAGCACCGGCACGTCCCCGTCCCGGCCGGACTCCTCCCGAGTGCGGCGAGCGGAAAACCCGACCCCGCCGGTGGTCGAGACCACCCGCGGCTCGTCGGTCACCGTGCGGACCGCGGCGAACCCGATCCCGAACCGTCCGACCGCCCCGAGCCGGTCCTTCCCGGACGCCCGCAACGAGGCCAGCGACTCGACCCCGCGCGCGTCCAGTGGTGCCCCGGTGTTGGCGAACCGCAGCTCACCGTCCACAACGGACACCCGAATCCGCCCCGGCACCCCCGCGGCCTGCGCCGCGTCGGCCGCGTTCTGCGCCAGCTCGACGAACAGCCGATCCCGGTAAGCGCCTACCCGCAGGTCCCGCTCGGCATTGGCGTCCTCGGTGAACCGCGTCGGCGAATCCCGCCAGGCCGCCAGTACGGCCGCCCGCAACCGCTCCGTCCCGAACGGATCAGCCCCGTTCACCGGGCGGCGTCGTCACCGGAAGCGCCCGGCGCACGCTCCACTTCGGACACGCCGCTACCCGCCGACGCGCCCTCGGAACCAGTAGCCACGTCATCGCTGTCCGGCGTGCCCGCGGAGGCGCCGCTCTCCGCGCCCGCAGACGCGTCAACACCTTGCCCGAAAGCGCTCTCGCCGCCCTGCGACCCACGCACGCCACCCTCCGGCGCGCCGACGCCTTGCCCGGCTTCCGTCCCCGCGGATTCGGCAGGTGCTTCGCCCGCGTCGCCGGATTTCGCCGCTGAAGCTTCCGCGGCACCGCTGGATTCCGCCGCCGAGATGTCCCCGGCGACGTCGGATCCCTCCGCCACGGAGGTTTCCCCGGCACTCTGGGGCGCATCCGCCGCCAACGCTTCCCCGGCACCGCGAGATGTCTCCGCCACCGCGGCACCGCCAGGCTCCACCGCCACCACGGCTTCCTCGGCACCACGGGGGGTCTCAGCCACTGCGGCTTCCTCGGCATCGCCGGACTCCGCACCGGCACCAGATGTCTCACCAGCCACGGGTACCTCAGCGTCACGCACCGGCGCCTCAGCCACCGGAGCCTCACCAGTCGTCGACTGCTCCCCGATCGCAGGCTCTTCGATGTCACTCACCGGAACCCCGGCGGCAACTCCGGGCACTTCGCCCGCAGCAGGCACCGCAACCGCAGCCGACGCAGCGGCCCCGGAAGCACCCGCCGGCGCTGCAGCCTCTGCCTCACCGGCCACCGGCGTCACACCAGTAACAGCGGACCCCTCAGCACCAGCCGATCCGGCCGAAGCGTCGGAAGCCCCAGCAGCAACCTCTGTCCCCTCAGCGCCTGCCGCATCAGCCGGAACCGGCGCAACACCCGACTCGGTACCCGCCACAACCTCAGCCGCATCCGCCGTAGCCGCATCCACAGCAGCAGCCGACGCTTCAGTCGGACCCGCCGTAGCGGCGGCAACAGCCGACGCCTCAGCCCCGGCAACGTCAGCCCCGAAAGCCGCAGCAGCACCCCCGGCAGCCCCTTCCGGCCCACGCTCAGCTACCGACTCCCCGGCCGACCCCGCACCCGACTCCACCGAAGGCTCCGGAGCAGGGCTGAAGTCGATCAGCGAATCGTCGTACACCAGCTCGGCCACCGGGACCGAGGAGGTGACCTCGACCTCGATCTCGGAATGGGCGCCGCAGCCGTACTGGACGTCCACGACGTGGCCGTCGGCGGGCGCGATGTCGTTCGCGCAGGCGCCGAAGGCGGCGCGCAGGGAACCGGCGAGCGGGACGAAGAAACCGCAGGTCCCGCAGGTCGCGGGGGCGCTGCGGGCCATGTCGGAGCGGGGGCCGAACTCGCCGTCGTGCCAGCGGGCGGCGGCGTCCAGCCGGCCGGGCCGGGACAGCACGTGCACGCGGCCGAGGCCCGCCTCCAGCGCCGCCTCCTCCACCGCCGGGTCGTCCGACGCGAGGTACCCGGGCACGATCCGCGGGTCGTCCTTGCCGGTCGGGAACAGATCGCCGACCCCTAGGTCACCGGCCCGCACCCGCCTGTCCCAGGGCACCCAGGCGGGCGCCACCAGCGCCGCCGGGCCGGGCCGCAGGCACAGCTCGCTCACCGTGACCGGTTCGTCGGGGCCGGCCACCGCGACCGTGACCGACCAGCGCCAGCCGCGGTACCCGGGCACCGCGGCCTCGAACAGGTGGCTCGCCGAAACGGCGTCTTCCCGCTCCACGCCGACGTGCTCGCCGACCTGATCAGCCGGCGCGTCCGCCAGCACGGCTGCCCGCGCGACATCGCCGGCCTCGGCCAGCTTCCGGTGGAGAGAGCCGTCGTCCAGGGTCAACAGCAGCGTCATACCGTCAATTGTGCCGCACGCATCCGCGGCACCCGTGCCAGGCTGTTGCTCGTGCACACCCGGAACGTCCTGCCGCTGCTGGCCATCGCGATGCTCGGTGGTTGTGCCGGGACGCAGGCCGCGCCCACCCCACCCGAACAGCTGACGGTCGAGGTCCTCGGGACGCTGCCGCACGACCCCACCGCGTTCACCGAAGGCCTCGAATTCTCCGGCGGCACGCTGTACGAAAGCCGCGGTCTGGCCGGCCGCTCCGCGCTGACCTACGGGCCGGCAGGCGGGCAGCCGGTCGCACAGGCGGCACTGCCATCGCCGCTGTTCGCCGAGGGCATCACCGTGCTCGGCCCGACGCTGTGGCAGCTGACCTGGCAGGACGGCGTGGCCATCGAACGCGACTCGAAGACGCTCGCCGAGCTGCGCCGGGTCTCCTACGAGGGCGAAGGCTGGGGCCTGTGTCACCAGCCGAACGGCCGACTGGTCATGAGCAACGGGTCGGCGGAGCTGACGTTCCGTGACCCGCAAACGTTTGCGGTGACCGGCTCCGTCGAGGTCGGCCAGGACCAGCTCAACGAACTCGACTGCGTTGGTGACACGGTGTATGCGAACGTATGGCGCACCGGCACCATCCTGCGCATCGACGCCGCGACCGGGCGGATCACCGGCCGGATCGACGCGAGCCGGTTGCGTACCCCGGTCAACCCCGACGAAGACGTGCTCAACGGCATCGCCGCGATCCCCGGCACGGACGAGTTCCTGCTCACCGGGAAGCTGTGGCCAACGGCTTTCCGCGTGAAGTTCCTCCCGGAAAATCGGCAAACCGGCACGTGAGCGGGCGGAACGGCACCCCGATGAGGCAGGATTGAACCCGTGGCTCTCTTCGGTTCGCGCTCCGGCTCCGGCGGCCCCCTCGGTGGGCGGCCGGGCAAAGGCCGTGGCCGCAAGGGCAAACGCCGCTGGACCCCGGAGCCCGACTCCCCGCAGGCCCGCTCCTGGCGCGACGCATCCCACCCGGCCAAGCTGGACCAGGCGGTCGACCCGCGCACGCGGCGAGTGCGGCCGGACGAGCACCTGCCGCCGGAGCGTCCCCGTGCCGAGCCGAGATACGTGCAGCGCCCCGAACCCGACCGCGCACCCGCCGAGCCGAACCAATCGCGCTCCGGGAACGTCGCCGCCGAGCAGCCACGCGCCCGGCCGGAGCGGATCCCCGCGGACCCGCCGCCCGGCAGCCCCGCGGAGTTCGCCGCCGAAACACAGGTCGCCGCGGCGAGCCCGGGCCGTACCGAGCGCGTGCGACCGGAGTCGCGCAGTCCGTTCTACGACGACCACCCATACGAGACCACCGCCGGCGAAGCACCCACCGATGAGGTCCCGATGGGCCGCCGGACGACGCCACCGCGTGGGGCCCGGCCCTACCCGCCGCGTGACTACCGCACCGAGCCGGCCCGTCCGCGGCCGGTCGACGACCGTCCCGGCAGCGGCGAGTACGAGCACTACGGCACCGGTGGCTACGCCAGTGAGCCGAGGGTCGGGCCGGACGTGGAAGAAGACTCACCCACCACGGCGATCCCGGGCGCCGGGTCGGTGCCGAAACTGCCGAAGAAGCTCACCGTCACGCGGGTGGCCGCGCTGCGCGGCCGTCAGCTGAGCGGTAAGGCCGTCGGCATGTTCCAGCGGGCCACCAAGGCCGACGGCGCGGACGAGTCCGGGCTGACCTCGCTGATGTACGCGGTGATGCTGAACTACGCCAGCGACGCGGCAATGGCCGTCGCACTGGCGAACACCCTGTTCTTCGCCGCCGCGAGCGGGGAGAGCAAGGGCAAGGTGGCGCTGTACCTGCTGATCACGATCGCACCGTTCGCGCTCGTCGCGCCAGTCATCGGCCCCGCGCTGGACCGGATCCAGCGCGGACGGCGGCTGGCCATGTGCCTCGCCTCGATCGGGCAGGGCCTGATGGCCGTCGTGATGGCGCTGCACTTCGACGACTGGCTGCTCTACCCGGCCGCGCTCGGCATGATGGTGCTGTCCAAGTCCTTCACCGTGCTGAAGGCCGCGATGACCCCGCGGGTCGTGCCGCCGGAGATCACGCTGTCGAAGACCAACGCGCGGGTCACCGTGTTCGGATTGATCGCCGGCGGGGTTTTCGGCGCCATCGCCAGCGGCGTGAGCGCACTCACCAATTCCTCGGGTGCGCTGTGGTTTACCGCGGCGATCTGTGTGGCCGCCGCCGTGCTGTCGATGCGGATCCCGGCATGGGTCGAGGTGACCGAGGGCGAGGTGCCCACCTCGCTGTCCGCGCATCCCGAGCCGAAGCAGCGCAGGCAACGCCAGCCGATGGGGCGGCACATCGTGGTCTCCTTGTGGGGCAACGGTTCGGTGCGCGTGCTCACCGGATTCCTGATGATGTTCGCGGCCTTCGCGGTCAAGGCACAGACCGAAGGCAGCGGGCACAGCCCGTTCGTGCAGCTGCTGCTGCTCGGCGTGATCGGCGTCGCGGCCGGGGTGGGTGGGTTCATCGGCAACGCGCTGGGCTCGCGGCTGCAGTTCGGGGCGCCGGACCAAGTGGTCCTCGGCTGTGTGGCGGCCACCACTCTCAGCACGCTCGTCGCGACCCTGCTGCCCAGCCTGATCACCGCCGCGATCGTCGGCCTCGTCGGGTCGACGGCCAGTGCGCTGGCGAAGGTCAGCCTCGACGCGGTGATCCAGGAGGACCTGCCGGAGCAGTCGCGGGCGTCCGCGTTCGGCCGTTCGGAAACGGTGCTGCAGCTGGCCTGGTGCTTCGGCGGTGCGGTCGGCCTGCTGCTGCCGCCCACCTACTGGATCGGCTTCCTGGTGGTCACGCTGCTGCTGGCGGTCGGGCTCGGGCAGACCTTCCTGGTGCGCCGCGGTGGTTCGCTGGTGCCGGGTCTGGGCGGGAACCGCCCGCTGCGGCCGGAGCCGACCGGCAGCTTCGCCGCACCGGGCCGCCGGTAATCTTCGGGGCATGCGACGTTCCCGTGTGGTGGCCATGCTCGCGGCCGGTGGTTTGGCGGTGGCCGGCTGCTCCGCGCCGGGACCGGCCGAGGTGACCTTCTACGGCGACGGGCACACCATCCGCACCGCCCCGATCGGCAACTGCGACCTGAAGACCGGCGTCTGCTCGGCCAATCCTGGCGCGGCGGGCACGCTCAAGGTGCGGCCGGGCCGGTCGGTGCAGATCTCGGTGCCCAAGGAGGTCGCGGAGACGCCGTGGAAGGTCACCGTGCAGTACGTGAACAGCAAGGGTCAGCCCCAGCCGCTGCAGGAGGCGATCATCACCTCGGGCGACCGGTACGCCTACACCGCGACCCCGCCCGCGAAGGACGACCAGATCGTGGTCGTGGAGATCGCCCAGGCCTCGGTGATCAGCCGCACCGGCGACCCGAACGACGCCGAGCCGATCACCACCGCACTCTGGTCCCTGCAAGTCCGCCCGAACTGACCACTTCCCCGCGCTGAAGGGCTGAGAAGGGACCCTTCACAGCCTCAGCGACCAGGGCCCCGGCAAAGTTGGTCGGGGGCCCGGCAGTGGGCGATGCGGAGGTGTGTGCGACCACCTCGTGGCGTGCGCCGGACCGGTTTCGGGTCTGTGAAGGGTCCCTTCACGGACCTCTACACCGACTTTGCCGACACCCTGGCCTCAGCGACCGTGGAGGTTCCCTTCACAGCCTTGAAGCCGGGTGATCACGGGTCGAGGTCGCGCGCGACGGCGCGCATGATCTCGGCGATCTGCTTGGTGTGCTTGCGATCCGGGTACCGGTTGCGGCGAAGGTCGGGCTGCACCTTCAGCTCCAGCAGCTTGATCATGTCCTCGACGAGCCCGTGCAGCTCCTCGGCCGGACGACGGCGCGCCTCCGCCACCGACGGCGGCGGATCGAGCAAGCGGACGGAGAGTGCCTGCGGCCCCCGGCGTCCGTCGGCCACGCCGAACTCGAGCCGCTGGCCGGCCTTGAGCCCCTCGACGCCCTGGGGCAGCGCGGCCTTGCGGATGTAGACGTCCGCGCCGCCGTCCTGCGTGACGAACCCGAACCCCTTCTCCGCGTCGTACCACTTGACCTTGCCGGTCGGCACTTCCCTCACCAATCCTTCTGCTGTGCTGCTCACGACGAACGCGCCCCGGGCGTACCCGAGGCGCGCGTTCACCCCCAGCCTATCTCGCCACATGCTCTGGGGAGAAGCGGATACGGCGGTTACCCTCGGCCTCATGGAAAATGCAGGGACGCAGACCGGCAAGCCGTTACTGATGCGGATCGGCATCGGCCTGTTCGCCATCGGCATGGCCGCGGTACTGGCGGTGTTCGTGCTGTTCGCCGCCGGGATGGAGAACCTGCCGATCTGGCTGAGCGCGGCCGCCGGGGTGATCACGCCGCTCGGGCTGCTCCTCGGGCTGATCGCGCTGGTCCGCGAGGCCCGCACCGCCAAGACCCCCAAGACCGCCGAGACCGGCTGACCCGGTCGCCGGCGATTCACCGCGTCACCCGGTAGAGCAAGCCGTCAGGCGGCCCGGCCGGTGAAGCGGGCGGCGAACCACTCCGGGAACTCCGCCAGCGAGTCGAACACCACCTCGGCGCCCTCCGCGGCCAGCTCCGCGCGGGCGCACGGGCCGGTGGCCACCGACACCGCGATCGCGCCTGCCGCGCGGGCGCCGCGGATGTCGCCCACGTGGTCACCGACGTAGACCTTCGCCTGGTGTTTCAGCAGGGCTTCCGCCTTGGCTGTGGACCACAGTTCGCCGATCACCTCGTCGGCCGCCAAGTTCAGCGCGTCGAGGTGCAGCCGCGCGTTCGGGGCGTACTTCCCGGTGACGACGATCGCGCGGCCGCCTGCCTCCCGCACCGCGTGCAGCGCCTCGGCCGCGCCGGGCAGCGCGATCGTGACCGGTACGACGATCTCCGGGTAGGTCGCCCGGAACCGGTCGATCAGCCACGGGATCCGCTCCTCGGGCGCATCGAACCCACGCAACGTGTCATCCAGCGGCGGGCCGAGATTCGCGGCGAACTGCGCACCGTCGAACGGGAGACCGGCTTCGGCGCCCAGTGCGTCCATCGCCGCGGCCATCCCCGGGCGCGGATCGATCAGTGTCATGTCCAGGTCGAACCCCACAGTCACTCCCACGAGGCCACGGTAACCGGCCGCACCGACAATCCCGGCAGCGCTGTACACAGTGGCCAATCAGGTAAAGTTCCTTGACGCACTGCCAGGCCGTGTCAAAGTAGGAGCGTGACCAGTTTCACGGAGCGCACCAGGGCTTCGCTGCGCGAAGCCCTGCTCGACGCGGCGGCCGAACTACTCCCCGACCACGGGCACCGGGCGTTGCGGATGGCCGACGTCGCCGCGCGGGCCGGCGTGAGCAGGCAGACCGTCTACAACGAATTCGGCAGCAAGGCCGCGCTCACCCAGGCGGTCGCACTGCGCACCGCGGCGGAATTCCTCGACGGCATCCACCTGAGGTTCGAAAACGCCGAAAGCCTGCCCGCGGGCATCCGCGACGCAGTGGTCTATACAATCGAACACGCCCGGGAGAACCGTCTGGTCGCCGCGGCGCTCGGCACCGACGCCGGGGAAGACCTGCTCCCGCTGTTGACCTCCCGCGGCGAACCGATCCTCACCGCCGCGGTCGAACTGGGGACCCGGCACTACCTGAAGCTCGCGCCGCAGCTGTCCGCCGAATCCGCCGCACTGCTGGCGGAGACGGTGGTGCGGCTCTCGCTGAGTCACCTAGTGCTGCCCACGCATTCCGCGGCCGAGGCGGCGGAGGCAGTGGTGGCCGTGGTCACCCCCGCGATCGACCTGTTTGTCCACAATGGAGCCAAACCGAAGGGCCAGTCATGACCGAGACACTTCCCGAGCTGCGCAGCGGATTCTCCTCGCTGCGCGAGGGCGGGCTCCACTGGGATTCCTTCCCCCTGCGCCTGTTCGTCAAGGGCAACAAGAAGTTCTGGAACCCGGCGGACCTCGACTTCAGCCGGGAGCGCGAGGGCTGGGAGACGCTCACTCCCGAGCAGCAGCGCTCCGCCACCTACCTGGTCGCCCAGTTCATCGCGGGTGAGGAGGCGGTCACCGAGGACATCCTGCCGTTCCTGCGGGCAATGTCGGCGACCGGCCGATTCGGCGACGAGATGTACCTCACCCAGTTCTGCTTCGAGGAAGCCAAGCACGTCGAGGTGTTCCGGCGCTGGATGGACGCGGTCGGGCTGACCACCGATCTGCACCCCTACGTCGCGGAGAACCCGCACTACCGCAAGCTATTCTACGAAGAGCTGCCGCAGTCACTGCGTGCGCTGGAAGACGACCCCAGCCCGCTCAACCAGATCCGCGCCAGCGTCACCTACAACCATGTGGTCGAGGGCAGCCTGGCGCTCACCGGCTACTACTCGTGGCAGCTGATCTGCACGCAGAAGCAGGTCCTGCCCGGCATGCAGGAACTGGTGCGCCACATCGGCGACGACGAGCGACGGCACATGGCCTGGGGCACCTTCACCTGCCGCCGGCACGTCGCCGCGGACGACTCCCTGTGGGACGCGGTGCAACAGCGGATGGGCGAGCTGCTGCCGAGCGCGCTCGGCATGATCGAGTGGGTGAACGGCCAGTTCGAGGAGAGCCCCTTCGACAACGACCCGCAGGAGCTGCTCAATTACGCGGCCGACCGCGCGCAGCGCAGGCTCGGCGCCATCGAATCCGCGCGGGGCACCCCGGTCGAGCAGATCGACCTCGACTACTCGCCGGAGCAGCTGGAGGACACCTTCGGCGAGGAGGACGAGAAGGCGCTGGCCGAGGCCGCCGCCGCAGCCGGCGCCTGATCCCGTCTTGTCCGAAGTGGACGTCCTCAATGGACGTCCACTTCGGTCAGGCGTGCCGCTGCTCGGCTACCTGCTCCAGCCCGAGCAGCGTCACCGACTGCCGGCGCATCTCGACCTTGCGCACCTTCCCGGTTACGGTCATCGGGAACTCCGCCACCACGTGCACGTAACGCGGGATCTTGTAGTGCGCCAGCTTGCCCTGGCAGAATTCCCGCACCGCCTCGGCCGTCAGCGGCTCGGCGCCCTCGCGCATCCGGACCCAGGCCATGAGTTCCTCGCCGTACTTGACATCCGGCACCCCGATCACCTGCGCGTCCAGGATGTCCGGGTGGGTGTAGAGGAACTCCTCGATCTCCCGCGGGTACACGTTCTCCCCGCCCCGGATCACCATGTCCTTGATCCGGCCGGTGATGTTGACGTAGCCGTCCTCGTCCATCACCGCCAGATCGCCGGTGTGCATCCAGCGCGCGGCATCGATCGCCTCCGCGGTCTTCTCCGGCTCCTCCCAATACCCGAGCATCACCGAATAGCCCCGCGTGCACAGCTCGCCCGGGGTACCCCGCCCCACCGTCAGCCCGGTCTCCGGATCGACCACCTTGGACTCCAGATGCGGACCGACCCGCCCCACCGTGGACACCCGCCGCGCCACCGAATCGTCCGCGCGGGTCTGCGTGGACACCGGGGAGGTCTCGGTCATGCCGTAGCAAATGGACACCTCGGTCATGCCCATCCGATCGATCACCTGCCTCATCACCTCGACCGGACACGGCGAGCCCGCCATGATCCCGGTGCGCAGCGAGGACAGGTCGTGGGTGGCGAAATCCGGATCGTTCAGCTCGGCGATGAACATCGTCGGCACTCCGTACAACGACGTGCACCGCTCCGCGGCGACCGCGGCCAGCGTCGCTTTCGGATCGAAACCCGGCGCCGGGATCACCATACAGGCGCCGTGACTCGTACACGCCAGATTGCCCATGACCATGCCGAAACAGTGGTAAAAGGGCACCGGAATGCACACCCGGTCCTGCTCGGTGTAGTTGCACAGCTCCCCGACGAAGAACCCGTTGTTCAGAATGTTGTGATGCGACAGCGTGGCGCCCTTCGGGAAACCCGTGGTCCCCGAGGTGTATTGAATGTTGATCGGATCATCCGCGGACAACGACGCCTGCAGCCCGGCCAGGACCGCCGGATCCCCGCCACGGCCGGATTCCCTCAGCCCGGTCCAGGAATCGGTCCCGAGCAGCACCACGTGTTCCAGGCCCGGGCATTTCGGCCGGACCTGCTCGATCATGCCCGCGTAATCCGAGGTCTTGAACCGTTCCGCGGCGACCAGCATCCGCACCCCGGCCTGGTTCAGCACATACTCCAGCTCATGCGCGCGATAGGCGGGGTTGATGTTGACCAGAATCGCGCCGATCTTCGCGGTCGCGTACTGCAGCAGTGTCCATTCCGCCCGGTTCGGCGCCCAGATCCCGACCCGCTCGCCCTTGCCGATCCCGGTCGCGACCAGGCCGTGCGCCAGCGTGTTCACCTCGGCGGCCAATTCGCGGTAAGTCCAGCGGCTGCCCGCTTCCCGGTCCACCAGTGCGTCCCGGTCGCCGAAAGCGGCCACCGTGCGATCGAAATTGTCGCCGATCGTGTCGCCCAGCAGGGGAACATCGGAGATCCCGGAGGCGTAGCTGGGCAGGGCTGGGATTTCGGGCATGGGGACTCCTGTCCTGAGTTTCCGTCGGTACGACCGTCTCAGACCGCGTACGGCGCCGACTCGGCGCCGGCGATCATCGCGTCCACAGACGGCTTGGCCTGTTCCTCACGCAACCGGCCGAGGCCGCACGCGCACGCTACGGCGACGGCCTGCCGCCGTGCGGCGGTCTCGAACAGGTGCAGCGCCTGTGCGCCGGCCACGGAGCGGTGCGCGACGTGCTCGGGTCGTAGTTGCGCGCCCGGGACCACGTCGTAGCTACCGAAGTCGTCGTGGTTGCCGAGCCGATCCTTCAGGTGGTCGAGGGTCCAGTCGGAGTCCTGGCGCACCGGCAGGCCGGTGAGCACGTGTCCCCTGGTCTGGGCGTGGAACCAACTCGGCGCGTCGAGGTCGTATCGCCCAGCCCCGGTGGGAGCGAGCCGCAGAAATGCAACACTCGGTGTGTCATGAGAAGTCCTTTGCCGAGCGCGTGCGGGACGCCGATGCTGATCCCGAGGCCGGCCGGCGCCGCGACTCGCCTCGGTCCGGGTGATACGTCTCAGGCCGACCTTCACATTCGTGAACGTGACCATGTGACACCTCCGCTCAGGTGGACAGTATGGTGCATCACACCTTTGACGTGCGAGCATCGCACCTTGTGTTCGGGGCAGCACGGATGGCGGGACGGCAGAAGCCCCAGGTCGGAGCGGGGATACGCGTACGCGCGTAGATCGGGCACCGCTCGCCGGTCAGCGACGTCGCAAGCGGCTATTTCGTTCGCCGGTGGCGACGGCTGAGTCGCCGCACGAACCGGCGCACGTTCACGGTGTCGCCGGCGACCCGGCCGAGCCCGGCTCCGGACCCGAGTAGCCCGGATCACTGTGCCGATTCCGCTACCCTCGGTGCGGTTGTTTCGCATACGAGGGGACGGAAACGTTGCCGGAGGAGTTCTCCCTTGGCTGGACCGAGACCGACGTCGCGGTCCAGCGCAGCGGGCTGCCCGCGGCGTGGCAGCCGTTCGAGATCCGCAGCGCCGGACGGACGATGACCGAGCATCGGCAGCTCGCCGAGCAGGCCTGGCAGGCCCTGCGCGACCGCGGCCTCGCCGATGCGGAAAAGCTCGACCCGGACGTCGCGGCCACCCTGCGGGCCTGGACCCGGCCCGAGGTACTGATCATCGTGCGGGCCGCGGAACCCCCGTCCGGCACGGTGCTCTACCGCGCCTGCGTCGGTGACGGGCTGGGCGTGTTCTCGCTGCAGATGGAGGACGGCCTGCACTTCCGGCAGGTCCGGCCGGACCGGCTGGTGGACACCCTGATGAGCATGTTCCCGGACTACCCGGCGCTGCCGGTCGACCCGGTCGCGGTGACCCAGCCCGCCTCGCGCCGCGGTTCGGCCGAGGAGGAGGACTTCCCCACCGGCACCCCCGCCCGCCGCGAACGCGACGCGCTGGCCGGCTACACCCGCTGGCCCCTGCATCGGCACGGCACGGTGGAGCTTTCCCTGCGCCGCCGCCACGGGCCGCTGCACGCGATCTCGACCACGACCTTCGTGGACACCGCGGGCGGGCGCTACCTGACCTTTTCCGAGCCGCTGCCGGACGGCGGCTTCCGGCTCCGGTTCACCCCGTCCAGCGGGACGCATCTGCGCAAGTGGCTGGTGGAGACGATCGAGGAAGGCCTTCGCTGAACGACGGCGAAAACCCGGGAAAATCCCTGACGTCCGGCAAATCCCCCACCAGTGCCGTGCGCGGTATGCAGTTCTATGTCGTCGATGCCTTCACCGGGGACGCGTTCGCCGGGAACCCGGCCGGGGTCGTGCTCCTCACCGAGCCCGCGGACCCCGGATGGATGCAGCAGGTGGCTGCCGAGATGAAGCACTCCGAGACCGCGTTCGTGCTGCCCTCCGGCGGGGGTGTCACCGGGCTGCGGTGGTTCACCCCGGCCACCGAAGTCGACCTCTGCGGGCACGCCACCGTCGCGGCCACACAGGTGCTCGGCGGCGCGCAGGTCTACGACACGCGTTCCGGGCTGCTGCACTGCACCAAGCACGACGACGGCTGGATCGAGCTGGACTTTCCCGCCGACGCGCCACACCGGACCGAGGACGACGTCAGCCGGATCCTGCCCGGGCACACCCCGGCGTACGTCGGACGGGCCAAGGAGAACCTGTTCGTCGAACT
This sequence comes from Amycolatopsis panacis, assembly GCF_003600245.1. Classification (NCBI taxonomy): domain Bacteria; kingdom Bacillati; phylum Actinomycetota; class Actinomycetes; order Pseudonocardiales; family Pseudonocardiaceae; genus Amycolatopsis; species Amycolatopsis panacis. Next base: position 16,913 of record NZ_QZFV01000070.1, on the reverse strand, counting down.
GAGCAGCGCCGAGGAGGTCGAGCAGGCTGCACCGGACCTGGCGGCGTTGCGGGACACCTGGACCGGAAGAATGATCATCACCGCGCCGGGCCGCGAACACGACTTCGTCAGCCGGTTCTTCGGGCCGGGCGTCGGGGTGGACGAAGACCCGGTGACCGGTTCCGCGCACTGCTGCCTGGCGCCGTACTGGGGGAAGAAACGGACCAAGACCGAACTGGTCGGCGCACAGGTCTCCCGGCGAGGCGGCGTTGTCGCGGCGGTCGTCGACGGCGACCGGGTGCGGTTGCGGGGCCAGGCGGTCACCGTCGTGAGCGGGGAGTTGCACGTCTGATGCGTTTGCTGCTGAACCTGATCTGGTTCGTGCTGGCCGGGTTGTGGATGGCGATCGGTCACCTGGTGGCCGGCGTGATCTGCTGCGTCCTGATCGTCACCATCCCGTTCGGTCTCGCCTCGTTCCGGATCGCGGCCTATGCGCTGTGGCCGTTCGGGCGAACCGTGGTCGACCGGCGGGACGCCGGGCTCGGCTCACTGCTCGGGAACATCATCTGGCTGGTGTTCGCCGGCTGGTGGCTCACCCTCGTGCACCTCGTGACCGGCGCACTGCTGTGCCTCACGATCATCGGGATCCCGCTCGGGGTGGCGAACTTCAAGCTGATCCCGGTGTCGCTGATGCCGCTGGGCAAGGAGATCGTCGACATCCACTGATATCGACTGGCCGCGGCCGATCAGTCCACCGGCACGAAGGGCAGCTGCACCACCAGGCACGGGCCGCCGACGAACAGGCCGCCGTCGATCCCCAGCGCCTTGCCGCCGGCGTACAGGTACGGCGCCTCGATCTGGGTCGGGTGGATGCCCAGCTGGTCGGCGATCACGCTGTGACCGTGCACGATCCGCGAACCGCCGAAGGCGTCGAGCAGACGCTGTGCGTGGTCCTCGCCTTCCGGGCCGCGGAAGGCGTAGCGGGTGGTCATCCGGCGCCACACGTCCCACCAGGCGGCCAGGTCGCTGCCGGTGAGGATCTCGTGCACGGCGGCGTTGACCGCGGCCAGGTCGGTCCCCCAGTCGAGGTACTCCAGCGTGTCGGAGTGCATCAGCAGGTGGTCCTCGGCCAGCGCCACCAGCGGGCGTTCGGTGAGCCAGGCGATGTGCTCGGGGGTGAGCCGGTCCTGATCCGAGAGCAGCCCGCCGTTGATCTCCCAGCTGCGGGCGAAGCTGCGCGGGCCGAAGTCGGACGGCACCGGGCGGTCCCCGAAGTGGTACATACCCAGCAGCAGGATCTCGTGGTTGCCGAGCAGCATCTCCACTGATCCGCCCGCATCGGCGGCTTGCTGCTGCAGATCCCGGACCAGATCGATGACGCCGACCCCGTCCGGCCCGCGGTCGGTGAAGTCCCCGAGGAACCACAGCCGGTCCTGCTCGCCGGTCCACGCGCCCTCGCCGTCGACGAGCTCCTCGGCGCGCAGCGCGTCGAGGAGCGCGTCACGGTGTCCGTGGACGTCCCCCACCACGTACAAGCTCATCGTTCGACGATAGGCCCTATTCCCGACCTCGTGGTGGTCAGCCTTGGCCGAACGGATCAGCGGTTCGCCCGATCAGGTCGGCCACCGAATCGAGCACCATGGTCGGACGGTACGGGTAGCGGTCCACCGAATCCGCGGCAGAGATGCCGGTGAGCACGAGGATGGTCTGCAGCCCGGCCTCGATGCCGGAGTGCACGTCGGTGTCCATCCGGTCGCCGATCATCAGCGTGGACTCCGAATGCGCGCCCAGCCTGCGCAGCGCGGACCGCATCATCAGCGGGTTCGGCTTGCCCACGAAGTAGGGCGAGCGCCCGGTGGCCTTCTCGATCAGCGCGGCGATCGAGCCGGTGGCCGGCATCGAGCCCTCGACGCTGGGGCCGGTGGCGTCCGGGTTGGTGGCGATGAACTTCGCCCCGCGCTCGATCAGCCGGATCGCGTTGGTGATCGCGCTGAAGCTGTACGTGCGGGTCTCGCCGAGCACCACGTAGTCCGGGTCGCGTTCGGTGAGCACGTAGCCCACTTCGTGCAGGGCGGTGGTCAGCCCGGCCTCGCCGATCACGAAGGCGGTGCCGTTCGGCCGCTGGGAATCGAGGAACTTCGCGGTGGCCAGCGCCGAGGTCCAGATCGACTCCTCGGGGATGTCCAGACCGGTGCGCAGCAGCCGGGCCCGCAGGTCCCGCGGGGTGTAGATCGAGTTGTTGGTGAGCACCAGGAAGTCGATGCCGTTGTCCCGTAACTCGGCCAGGAACTCGTCGGCGCGGGGCACCAGGTGCTCCTCGCGCACCAGCACCCCGTCCATGTCGCTCAGATAGGTCCAGCGGCGTTCGGTCACCTTCGCGTGCCCTCTTTCTCGATCACGCCAGCGCGGCTTTCCGCACCGTATCAGCCCGCCGCCGGGTGCACAGCCACAGTCGCGGCCTTGATCGACAACATGACCGGCGAGCCAGGCTCCAAGGCCAGGTCCGCGACCGCGGCCGGGGTGAGGTCGGCCGACAGCCCGGACGCCCACGGCGGCCCGCCGGTCACGCGCAGCCGGATCACCGGCCCGTGTGGCTCCAGCCCGGCGACCGTGGCACTCACGGTGTTGCGTGGGCTGCCGTGGTGCTCGCCGTCGTGCGGATACACCGAGACGGCGCTCGGCTCGAACACCGCGACCGCGGCTTCACCGACCACCGCGTCCGACGTGAGCAGCCCGGCGAGGACTTCGCCGGATCCGGTGCGCAGCCCGTCCGCGGTGGCCACCCCGGCGACCAGGTTCAGCCCGGCGATCCGCGCGGTGAACGCGGTACGCGGCGCGCCGAGCACTTCGCGGGTCGGACCGCGCTCCACGATCCGGCCCTCGGACAGCACCGCGACGTGATCGGCCAGTGCCAGCGCGTCCAGCGGATCGTGGGTGACCAGCACCGTCGTCGGCCCGTCGCGCAGCACCCGCCGCAACAGCCCGCGGATCGCCGGGGCCGAGTCGACGTCGAGCGCGGCGAACGGTTCGTCCAGCAGCAACAGATCCGGCGACGAAGCCAGCGCGCGCGCGATCGCGACCCGCTGCTGCTGTCCGCCGGAAAGCTGCCCCGGCCGCCGTTTCGCGAACTCCGCCGCGCCCACTTCGGACAGCCACTCCAACGCGATTTCCCTTGCCTGCACCCGATTCTTTCCCGTCGAGCGCGGGGCGAACGCGACATTGTCCACAACGGACAGATGCGGGAAAAGCAGCGAGTCCTGTGACAGCAGGCCGATCCGGCGTTCATGCGGGGGCAGATCGACGCCGTGGCCGACCAGCTCCCGCCCGGCCACGGTCACCTCGGCGGTCCGCACCGGCAGCAGCCCGGCCAGGCTGCCGAGCACAGTGGACTTCCCGGAACCGTTGGGACCCAGCAGGGCGAGCACGGTCCCGGCGGGCACGGTGAACTCGACGTCGAGGGCGAAGGCGCCGCGGGAAAGCGCGAGCCGCGCGGACAGTGGCCCCCCGGTCACCGCAGGCCGCCTTCCCACGAACGCGGCCGCGCCACCGCGATCACGAGAATGGCCACCACGATGAGCAGCAACGAAAGGGCCACCGCGCTGTCGATGTCCACTTCGGCCTGCGAATAGACCTCCAGCGGCAACGTCCGTGTGACCCCTTCCAGGCTCCCGGCGAAGGTGATGGTCGCGCCGAATTCGCCGAGCGCGCGGGCGAAGCTCAGCACCATCCCGGAGCCGAGCGCGGGCAGCAGCAGCGGCAGCGTGACCCGGCGGAACACCGTCCACGGGCGCGCCCCGAGCGTCGCCGCCACCTGCTCGTAGCGGTCCCCCGAACCACGCAGCGCACCCTCCAGGCCGACCACCAGGAACGGCATCGCCACGAAAGTCTGCGCGATCACCACCGCGGCAGTGGTGAACGGCACCTGCTGACCGGTCAGCCAGTCCACCAGCTGCCCGAGAAAACCCTTGCGGCCCAGTAGATACAGCAGCGCCAGCCCGCCGACCACCGGCGGCAGCACGAGCGGGAGCAGCACCACCGAACGCAGCAGCCGGATCCCGGGGACCCGGGATCGGGCCAGCACCACCGCCAGCGGCACGCCGAGCAGCACACAGGCCACAGTGGACAGTGTGGCGGTGATCAGGGACAGCTTCAGCGCCTGCAGTGACGAGGAAGTCACCAGCAGCGACGGAAACCTGGTGAGATCGGTACGTATCAGCAGGCCGACGACCGGCAGCACCACCAGCGCGAGGGCGAGCACTGCCGGGAACCAGAGCACGAGGGGTAACCGCGAATGCGGTGGCCGAACCCCGGCCACCGCATTCGAGCCGCCCCTACTCGGCCGGGCCAAATCCGATCTTGGTCAGCTCGGCCTTGCCCTGCGCGCCGAGCACGAAGTCGGTGAACTCCTTGGCCAGCGCGGCCTGCGGCGCGTCCTTGACCACCGCGATCGGGTACTTGTTCACCGCGTCCGCGGACTCCGGGAAGTCGACCTTGTCCACTTTGCCCGCGGCCGAGGTGGCGTCGGTGACATACACCAGCCCGGCGTCCGCGTCCCCGGACTGGACCTTGGCCAGCACCTGCTTGACATCGGTCTCCTCGCTGGCGGGCTGGAGCGTGGTGCCGGTGTTCTTCTCCACCTTCTGCGTGACCGAACCGCAGGGCACCTGCTTCGCGCAGACCACCACGGTCAGGCCGGGCTTGGCCAGATCGGCGAAGGTCTTGACGCCCTTCGGATTGCCCTTGGCCACCGCGATGGCCAGTTTGTTGGTGGCGAACACCGTCGGCTGGCCGTCGATCACCCCGCCCTGGGTGGCCTTGGTCATGGTGGCCTCGTCCGCCGAGGCGAACACGTCCGCCTTGGCGCCGTTGTCCAGCTTCTGCACCAACGCCGAGGAACCCTCGTAGTCGAAGGACACCTTGACGCCCGGGTGCGCGGCCTCGAACTGCTTGCCGAGCGCGTTGAACGACTCGGTCAGCGAGGCCGCGGCGAAGACGGTCAACGTGCCGCCGCCCGGTGCGGGCGCCGCGCTGGGGCCCGAACCGGTCGCGGTGCTGGGTTCGTCGCCCGAACTGCACGCACCCGCGAACAGGGCAAGCGCCGCTGTCCCAGCGACGACGAAGGAGACCTTCGCCTTGGCGACGGGGGCGCTGTGAAGGTTCCCTTCACGGACCCAGCGCAGGGAGAGCTTCTTCATCTGCTTCCTTCTGGGGTTTCCACCACGACGGTGGTCGCTTTCACCACGGCCACCGCGAGCACACCCGGGCGCAGCCCGAGTTCACGGACGGCCTCGGTGCTCATGAGTGACACCACTCGGTGTGCCCCGCACTGGAGCTCGACCTGGGCCATCACCTTGTCGGCGACGACCTCGGTGACCAGCCCCACGAACCGGTTGCGCGCGGAGCGCCCGACCGCGGACGGATCCTCCGGGCCGGAGGCCTGCGCCCTGGCGAACCCGGCCAGCTGCGCACCGTCCACCACTTTGCGGCCGACGGCGTCCTCGGACGCGGTCAGCTGACCGGCCCGGACCCACCGGCGGACCGTGTCGTCACTGACGCCGAGCAGCCGGGCGGCCTCGGACAACCGAAATTGCGGCATGGCCGGAACATTATCCCCGCAGATGCGGAAAAGCCATGTGGGTGCGAATTTTCCAGGTAACGCTTCGGCTATTGCCGGTAACCCCGCGACGCCCGCGGGAACCGGCCTGGCACAAGGGAATCCGGCCCGGCTCCACGAAGTGGCGGACCACCCGCGGCAACCCTGGTGACCTGCGCCACGGCCGGCCTCTGCTTTTCCTCTCCGGCCGGGCTATCCTGAACGCAATGACCGCAGTAGATCTCGGGTTTCCTCGCGTCCCCGGTACACGAGGTCAGACCGGCGCGCCCCGCCCGGAGCACCCCGGCCTGCTGGATTCCTTCGGCCGCGTCGCGACCGACCTGCGAGTCTCCCTCACCGACCGGTGCAACCTGCGCTGTACATACTGCATGCCCGCCGAAGGGCTCGACTGGCTGCCCGGCGAGCAGGTGCTCACCGACGACGAGCTGGTGCGGCTGATGCGGATCGCGGTCGAACAGCTGGGCATCACCGACATCCGGCTCACCGGCGGTGAACCACTGCTGCGGGCGGGGCTGGAGGACATCGTCGGGCGGGTCACCGCGCTGCAGCCGCGGCCGCGGGTATCGATGACCACCAACGGAATCGGGCTGGCCAAACGCGCGGCCGGGCTCGCCGCGGCCGGCCTGGACCGGATCAACGTCTCGCTCGACACCATCGACCGCGCGCGGTTCGCCGAGCTGACCCGCCGCGACCGGCTGCCGCACGTACTGGCCGGGCTCGCCGCCGCCCGCGACGCGGGACTGAGCCCGGTGAAGGTCAACGCGGTGCTGATGCGCGGGCTGAACGAGGACGAGGCGGCGCCGTTGCTGCGCTTCTGTCTCGACGAGGGCTACCACTTGCGGTTCATCGAGCAGATGCCACTGGACGCGCAGCACGGCTGGAGCCGCGCGGACATGATCACCGCCGCGGAGATCCTGGAAAAGCTGGGCGAGGCGTTCACGCTGTCGCCGTTCCCGGCCGCCCGCGGTGGCGCCCCGGCGGAACGCTGGCTGGTCGACGGCGGCCCCGGCGACGTGGGCGTGATCGCCTCGGTGACCAGACCGTTCTGCGCCGCCTGCGAGCGCACCCGGCTGACCGCCGACGGCGCGGTCCGCTCCTGCCTGTTCTCCAACGACGAGACGGACCTGCGTGCCCTGGTGCGCGGGGGCGCGCGTGATGAAGAGGTGGCGGACGCCTGGCGAGCCACGATGTGGGGCAAGCTCGCGGGCCACGAAATCAACGAGGCCGGCTTCGCGCAGCCGATCCGGCCGATGAGTGCGATCGGCGGATGACCATGTCAGCTCCTCAGCGCGCCACCCCGGAGACCGGCTCCGCGGAGCTCGTGACGGTCGTCGTCCGGTATTTCGCCGCCGCGCGGGCCGCCGCCGGGCTGGACGAGGAGAAGATCGAGCTGTCCACCGGCACCACGGTGGCCGGCGCCATCGAGATCGTCCGGGCCCGGCATCCCGGACCGCTGGCGCGGGTATTGGACGCGGCGGGCTTCCTGGTGAACGAGATCGCGGTCCGCGATCGGTCCCGCACCCTCGGCGACGGATCCCGGCTGGATGTCCTCCCCCCGTTCGCCGGGGGCTGAGCCGCCCGGCGAAGCACCGCTCACCCGGCTGAGTGGCACACAGGACGGCCGAGCCCGATCATCCGGCCATTCGGTCCGGATCGCGGCAAACGGCGGCGCAGACGCACTCAGCAGCCATTTCCGCTTATCCCTACTCTCCGAAGCAGTTCGCTCACGGCGTATTCGGGGTTTGCGCGAAACCACTCCGACGGCACTGGCGCGCCGGTCCGGCAATCGTTAAGGTACTTGCCCCTTTCACCGATACGAATGGCCCTTTGGCGCCATATCGACGTGACCCAAGCCTCACGATCTGTGAAATATCTCGGCCAGAAAACGGACCGATAACGGCCCGCTGACCTGCGCAAATATCCGAATCGAGGGAAGGTTGCGCTTGTTACTGTGACGTAGGTCACACGTCGAATGATTTCCGATCACGGCCGTAGTTACGTACCGTCGCTTTTCGGTTGGCCCCGACCGACCATGCACGACCGGGAATCCGTAGCGCCCAGCCCTGTCCAGCGGATACCCGGACCCAACCCCGAGCGAAAGCATTTCCGGACAGGGACGAGGGGACGAAGACGACGCGTCGTGCGCCGTCCGCGTCTGCCGCCCGGCAACGGGCGGACGGGCTCCCAACCCGACCCGCAGCGACCAGCTCGTAGGCGTAGGAAACCGAGATGTTTCGAAATGTCGTACCGAGGCAAGCACCGCAAGATGTCCGCTGCCACCCGCACCATTGCCCGCGTCGCTGTCGCGGGCATCGCGGTCGGCGCGCCCCTCGCGATCGCCGCGACCCCCGCGTCGGCGACGAACTGGGACGCTATTGCGCAGTGTGAGAGCGGCGGCAACTGGAGCACCAACACCGGAAACGGCTACTACGGTGGCCTCCAGTTCACGCAGAGCACCTGGAAGGCATACGGCGGCACCGGCAGCCCGCAGGGCGCGTCGCGTGACCAGCAGATCGCCGTGGCCGAGCGGGTCATGCAGGGGCAGGGCCCCGGCGCATGGCCGGTGTGCAGCAAGAAGGCCGGCAGCGCGTCGTCCTCCTCGCACCAGTCCACCAAGCAGAGCACCAAGAAGTCGACGGCCAAGCAGAGCACCAAGTCGGCCAACCCTGCCCCCAAGAAGAGCACCGCGCCGAAGAAGGTCGTCCCGGCCGCTCCGGCCGCCGCGGTGGGCAGCTCCAACCCGAACGGTGACTACACCGTCGTGGCGGGCGACACGCTCTCGAAGATCGCGCAGAAGTTCGGCGTCAAGGGCGGCTACGAGAAGCTGCAGGACCTGAACGAGAAGTACGTGCCGAACGCCGACCTGATCACCGTCGGCCAGAAGCTCGCCACCAAGTGATCCGGGCCTCCCGCGCGGAGGCCGGTTCCACGGCGTAGCCGCGGCCACTCACGCGAAGGGCCCCACCGCGTCCTAAATCCCCTGGCGGTGGGGCCCTTCGCGGCGTGCCGGCGAACTCAGGGCGAGTTCACCCACTCGTTCGTGCCATCGGTGAAGTGCTGGTGCTTCCACACCGGCAGCCGGGCCTTGACCTCGTCCACGAGTTCGGCGCAGGCGGTGAACGCGGCCCGGCGGTGATCGGCGGCGACCGCGCAGGCCAGCGCGACGTCGCCGATGGTCAGCGGGCCGACGCGATGGCTCACCGCGACCGCGCGGACCCCGGTCCACCGGCCGGCCAGTTCGGCGACCACCTCGGCGAGCACGTCCCGCGCGGTGGGATGTCCTTCGTAGGTCAGGTCCCGCACGCCCTTGCCGCCGTCGTGGTCACGGACCACCCCGGCAAAGGTGACCACAGCGCCCGCCGCGTCGTCCGACACGAGCCGGGCATGCTCGTCCACGTCCAGCGGCTGGTCGCTCACCTCGGCGCGCAGCACGCGCGCAGGCGCGGCGGACGTCGGCGACCGCGGATGGTCGCCCCCGGCGAGCTGGTCCACGGCGTGGTCGAGGATGTCCGCGAGCACCCGCAGGCCGTCCTTCACCCCGCCGCTGGATCCCGGCAGGTTCACCACCAGCGTGCGACCGGCCACCCCGGCCACCCCACGCGAGAGCACGGCCGTGGGCACCTTCGGCAACCCGGCCGCCCGGATCAGGTCCGCGACCCCGGGCAGCTCGTAGTCCAGCACCCCGCGCGTCACGTCCGGGGTCCGGTCGGTCGGGGAGATCCCGGTGCCCCCGGTGGTCAAGACCACCGCGACCGGTTCGGCGACCGCCTCCCGCAGGGCCACGCCCACCGGATCGCCGTCCTCGACGACGACCGGATCGGGCACCTCGTACCCTCGCTCGCGCAGCCACGCCACCATGACCGGACCGGTCTTGTCCGCGTAGACGCCTCGGGCCGCGCGATTCGACGCGACGATCACTCGTGCCGTTTTCATGCCGCCTCCGCGGGAAAAAGCGCGTCAGCGGGGTTCAATCTCCGCCTCCGCGGGAAAAGTACGTCGGCGGGGTTTACGGCCGCCTCCGCGGAAAAGAGTACGTCCGCGGTGTTCATGCCGCCTCCGCAGGAGAAATCGGGGCTCATTTCGGCCGTTCCCAGGTGCCGGTCTTGCCACCGTCCTTGCGGATCAGCCGCACCGCGTCGAGCGTCGCCGCCGGATCGACGGCCTTGATCATGTCGTGCAGGGTGAGCCCGGCAACGGCGACCGCGGTCAACGCCTCCATTTCGACGCCGGTGACATCGGTGGTCTTGGCCGTCGCGGAAATATGCACCGCCACACCGGCCAGCTCGAATTCCACGGTGACCCCGGAAAGCGCGATCTGGTGGCACAACGGGATCAGCTCCGGCACCCGCTTGGCCGCCATGATCCCGGCGATCCGCGCGGTCGCCAGCGCGTCGCCCTTCGGCAGGCCGTCGGCCGAGAGCAGGTCCACCACTTCCGCAGTGGTGTGCACCGTGCCGCCGGCCAACGCCGTGCGCGCGGTCGCCGTCTTACCCGAGACGTCGACCATCCGGGCGGCCCCGGTCTCGTCGACGTGGCTGAATTCACTCACACCGCAAAGGTTAGTGCGCTTTCTCCGCACGCACCGCGTTACGCACCGCTTCCGCGACCGCCGGGGCGACCGCGTTGTCGAACACGCTGGGCACGATGAACGACGCGTTGAGCTTGCCGTTGTCCACCACGTCCGAGATCGCGTCCGCGGCGGCCAGCAGCATGGTGTCGTCGATGTTGTTCGCGGCGGCGTCGAGCAGACCGCGGAACACCCCCGGGAAGGCCAGCACGTTGTTGATCTGGTTGGGGAAGTCGCTGCGCCCGGTGGCCACCACCGCGGCGTGCTTCTGCGCCTCCAGCGGGTCGACTTCCGGGTCCGGGTTGGCCAGCGCGAAGACCACCGCGCCGGGGTTCATCGTGGCCACCTGCTCGGCGCCGAACAGGTTCGGCGCGGACACGCCGATGAACACGTCCGCGCCGACGAGCGCCTCGTGCAGCGTGCCGGACTGCTTGTGCCGGTTCGTGTGCTCCGCGATCCAGGTGAGGTTCTCGTCCAGGTTGCCGCGGTCCGGATGCACGATGCCGTCGATGTCCGCGGCGACGATGTCACCCGGGTCGCGGCGCAGCAGCAGCCGGATGATCGCGGACCCGGCCGCGCCGACCCCGCTGACCACGATCTTGCAGTCCGCCATGTTCTTGCCGACCACGCGCAGTGCGTTGCGCAGCGCGGCCACCACCACGATCGCGGTGCCGTGCTGGTCGTCGTGGAACACCGGGATGTCCAGCTGCTCCCGCAGCCGCTTCTCGATCTCGAAGCACCGCGGCGCGGCGATGTCCTCCAGGTTGATCCCGGCGTACACCGGGGCGAGCGCCTTGGCGATCATGATGATCTCCTCGGTGTCCTGGGTGTCCAGGCACACCGGCCAGGCGTCGACGTCGGCGAACTTCTTGAACAGCGCCGCCTTGCCTTCCATCACCGGCAGCGCGGCGGCCGGGCCGATGTTGCCGAGGCCGAGCACGGCGGAGCCGTCGGTGAGCACCGCGACGGTGTTGCGCTTGATGGTCAGCCGGCGCGCGTCCTCGGGGTTCGCCGCGATCGCCTGGCATACGCGGGCCACGCCCGGGGTGTAGGCACGGGAGAGGTCGTCCCGGTTGCGGAGCGCGACCTTGGGGCTGACCTCGATCTTGCCACCGAGGTGGATCAGGAAGGTCCGGTCGGAGACCTTCCGCACGCGCACGCCCGGCAGCGAGTCGAGCGCCTGGGTGATGTCCTGCGCGTGATTCTCCGACAACGCGTTGGCGCTGATGTCGATCACGATGGTGTCGGCGTGCGATTCGACCACGTCGAACGCCGTGAGCACCCCGCCGACCCGGCCGACGGCGGTGGTGAGATCACCGGCGGCGCTGGACGACGCCGGGGCCTCGACCCGGACGGTGATGGAATACCCGGGACCGGGAACCGGCATGGCACTTCTCCCCGCTGGTGTGTTCAGGTAGGACAGTGCCGAATTTAGTCCCGTGATCGCCGCCACCCGAGGCCAACCGGGTGACTGGCCGGTAACCTCCGCGAGGTCAGCGGTTGATCTTGGTCTCCGGGTGCACGTAAGGCACCGAGTCCAGCGGGAAGGTCAGGTCGCCGAAGGGCGACAGCGCGCCCTGCCGGTCGGAGGAGAGTTCGGTGACCGGGTGCTCGCCCGGTTCCCCCGGCCAGGTCGGGTCGACGCCCTTGCCGCTCTTGCGCTGCGCACCGTTGGCCACTGTTTCCTCCAGGCCCTCGTCCGACTACTGGTACACAGTCTGCCCGAACACCGCCTGCGCCCGCGCACCCGCCCGGTATCCTGGGCCTCTATGCCCGCGACCTCCCTGGCGGACTGGCTGCGTGCGGAGCCCGACGAGGCACTCGCCGAGCTACTGCGCACGCGGCGTGATCTGTCCACGCCACCCCCGTCCGACACCACCGTGCTCGCCACCCGCGCCGGCACGCCGGGGTCGGTCGCGCGGGCCTGCGAAGACCTCGACACGTTCACGCTCGCGGTGCTCGACGCGCTGCTGCTCGCGGGTGCCGACACGGCAGCCGTGCCGATCGGCGAGGTGACCGCGCTGGTCGGCCGCGACGTCACGGACGCGCTCGGCCGGCTTCGCGCGCGGATCCTCGCGTGGGGCGGGGACGACGCCCTCCGCGTGCCGCCCGCGGCCAGGGACGCGCTCGGCCCGTTCCCGGCCGGGCTCGGCGCCCCGGCACCCGCGCTGGCCACCGACGCCGAGGCCCGGCTGGCCGAGGTCGGTGCGGACGAACGGGCGGTGCTCACCGCGCTCGCCGCCGGTCCGCCGATCGGGCGCACCCGGGACGCGGGGCTCGATCTGGCGCTGGCCGACGCCCAGACCCCGGTGCAGAAGCTGCTCGCCCGCGGGCTGCTGCTGCGCCGCGACGACCAGACCGTGGAGCTGCCCCGCGAGCTGGGCCTGCTGCTGCGGGGCGGGGTCGCGTTCGAGCCGGCCGCGCTGACCGAGCCGGAGCTGCCCGTCCATCCACATCAGACGGACACTGTGGACGAAACCGCGGCCGGCGAGGCGATGGAACTGTTGCGGCAGGTGGAATCCCTGCTGCGGGCGTGGTCGCAGCAGCCACCGCCGGTGCTGAAGTCGGGCGGGCTCGGCGTGCGCGAGCTGAAGAAGCTGGCCAAGGACCTGGAGGTGGACGAGACACGCGCGACGCTGCTGGCGGAGCTGGTGGTGGGCGCCGGTCTGGTCGCCGACAGCGAGAACACCGCACCGGAGTGGGTGCCCACCACGCTCACCGACAGCTGGCTCGCGTCCCCTTCGGTACAGCGCTGGATGACGCTCGCCCAGGCGTGGCTGGAATTGCCGCGGCTGCCCGGCCTCGCCGGCGGACGGGACGCGAAGGACAAGCCGATCGCGCCGCTGTCCGAAGACCTGCGGCGGCCACTCGCGCCGGTCGGACGGCGGCGGGTGCTCACCGCGCTGGCCGCGCTGCCCGGCGGCGCGGGCGTGCGGAGCGTCGACGAACTGGTGCGCGTACTGGCCTGGCGGGCGCCGCGGCGCGGTGGGCGGCTGCGTGACGAGACCGTGCGGTGGGCGATGGCAGAGGCGACGGCGCTCGGGCTGATCGGCCTCGGCGCACTGACCACCGGCACCCGGCTGCTGCTGGCCGACGACCGTGTCGGCGCCGTCGAAGCCATGCACGACGCGTTGCCCGACCCGGTGGACCACGTGCTCGTGCAGGCGGATCTGACCGTGGTCGCGCCGGGTCCGCTGGAACCGGAACTTGCCGCCGACATGGCCGCGGTCGCCGACGTCGAATCGGCCGGGCACGCCACGGTCTACCGGGTCACCGAGAACACCGTGCGCCGGGCGCTGGACACCGGCCGTACCGCTGACGAGTTGCACGCGATGTTCCGCGCCAAATCGGCGACGCCGGTGCCGCAGGGCCTCACCTACCTGATCGACGACGTGGCCCGCCGCCACGGCAGGCTCCGCGGCGGCGCGGCCGGATCGTTCCTGCGCTGCGACGACGAGGCGCTGCTCGCCGAGGTGCTGGCGCACCCGGTCGCCGCCGGGTACGACCTGCGGCTGATCGCGCCGACCGTGCTGATCAGCACCGCCCCACTCGGTGAAGTGCTGGAAGCGTTGCGGGGCGCGGGTTTCGCCCCAGCCGCCGAGGGGCCGGACGGCCGGGTGGTCGACCTGCGCCCGAGCGGCCGCCGGGTGCCCGGCCGCGCACGGGCCGCGCGGGCGCGGGCGGGCGAACAGGCGGTGCTGACCGACGAACAGGCTGCCCGCATCGTGTCCAACCTCCGGGCCGGAGACCAGGCGACGGCACGGCGGCGCGGCTCCACGGTCCAAGCGCCCCGAGGCGGCGGCGCGGACACGACGGCAACGCTGGATCTGCTGTCCCGCGCGACGCTGGAACACCGTGAGGTGTGGATCGGCTTCGTCGACTCCCGCGGCACGGCGAGCCAGCGCGTCGTACGCCCCCTGCGCGTGGGCGGCGGTGTGCTGGAAGGCGCGGATCACGAGCGATATCCGTTGCACCGCATCACTTCTGCCGCGCTGGTGGAGGACTAGCCGGCGATGATCCTGCCGAGGGTGCGCGACCCCCGCATGGTGACCATCCGCCGGGGCGGCTCGCTGACCGACGAGGATCACCGGCTGCTCGCGGAGTGGGCGGCGGCGTGCGCGGAGCATGTCCTGGATTGCTTCGAACGCGAGCAGCCCCACGACCCGCGCCCCCGGGAAGCGATCGCCGCCGCCCGCGCCTGGGCAGGCGGCGAACTGCCGATGATGCAGGCACGCGCCCTGGGCGGACATGCGATGGGCGCCGCCCGGCCGCTCGCCGGGGCGGCCCGCTTCGCCGCCTACGCCGCCGGACAGGCCGCGTGCGTAGGACACGTCGCCGAACACGACCTCGGGGCGGCGGCTTACGCGATCAAGGCCGCGGCGAACGCGCGGCCGGACGATCCCCTGGCGGGCCGTGCCGAGCGTGACTGGCAGCGGGACCGGCTTCCCGCGCCGGTACGCGCGCTTGTGCTCGAAGATCAGGTTCGGCGCAACGACATCTGCTGGTCGGTCTTCTCCGGCTGACAGGTCATGCCCTGCATGCCTCGTCATGGCGGCTTGTGGGGTGCGTGACGGGCAGGCGTCGGCTACACTGAATCAGTCGGATGGACTTTGATTCAGTCCGAAGGGAGGGTCCATGCATCCACACCACACGGGCACGCGGATCGCCCGTGCCATCGACACGGCCAAGCTGACTCAGCGTGCCCTCGAGGCGGCGACGGGCATCTCGCAGTCCACGCTGTCGCGGATCGTTTCGGGCGCTCGTACGGCGAAGCTTCCGGAGATCGCCGCGATCGCGCACGTCACCGGGACAACGGTCGCCGAGCTGACCGGTTCCCCGACCGTGGCCGCCCGGGTGCAGTGCGCCGCGCGGGCAACAAATGGCTCGGACCTGTCGCAGATGCGTGCGACCCTGCTGCACTACCTGGAACTGGACGCCTACCTGGATGACCAGGCCGTGCCGGCCACGGTGTGAGCGCGGACACGGAGATGACCGCAGAAACCGAGGGCCGCGGCGCGGCCGAAGAGTTCCGGACCGGCTATCGCCTGGGGATACAGCCTCTGGGGGATCTGGCCGCGCTCATCGAGCAGACCACAGGAGTCGACGTCGCAGTCCTCGAGGCCGGGCTGGACCAGCACGGCCTGACCATGCGGGACCCTGCGCGCGACGCGGTGTTCATCGGCGTCGCGCGCACCCGCAATCCGATGCGGCAGCGCAGCACCCTCGCCCATGAACTCGCGCACGTTCTCTTCGGCGACTGGGCCGACGACCACGACGGGGACTGGTCGGAAAGAACGCACGCCGAGCGGCGAGCCGATGCGTTCGCCCGCCACCTCCTGCTTCCGGTGGACGGGGTCGCTCAGTTCGTCGCGGATCAGCCGGTCACGCCTGCCACGCTGTCGAACATCGTCCAGCGGTTCCTCGCCTCGCCTGCTATGGCCGCGATCCAGCTGTGCGAAGGCGGGCACATCGATGCCGCCACCAAGGATCACTGGAGGGAGTCGACGACACCGCAACTGGCGGCCCGATTCGGCTGGAGCGACCAGTACGCGTCATTGCAGGCCGAGTCCGACCACACCCGCGCACCGCAACGGCTGCTCGCTCGTGCGGTCGCCGGCTATGCGGAATCGGTCGTGTCGGTTCAGACCATTGCCACGCTGCGCGGCATCCCGGCCGGGCAAGCCGAAGCCGAACTGCGCGCAGCCGGCATCGCTGCGCCCACGCAGCGGATTTCCTGGACCGATGCCGACGACCTGCCCGACGTCGACGTGGACCTGGCCGAGCTGGACCATGACCTCGGCGCACCGGATGGAGCGGATGGGAACCGCACGCGGGATCGCGAGGGCCGATGACCGAGCGGCCGATCATCGACGCCGGCCCCAGCCTCACCTTCCTGTCGATCAACCAGCAGCGCTTGCTCATCGGTGTCCTGGGCCGGCTCTCGGTACCGGAGACCGTCGAGGACGAGGTGCTCCGGAAATCCGCGCAGGACCGTCGATTCCGCACTGTCGAACCGACATGGCGGAGACTCACGCCGAAATGGCTGCAGGTGCTGTCCGACGACCCCACTCCCGATCTCGCGGCCGTGATCGAGCGGATCACGCGGCTTCCGCTGCCGCAGCGGATGCAGCAGTCCCAGGACTTGGGGGAACTCATGGTCGTCGCGCATGCCGTTGTCGGCGCGGAGTCCGGAAAGACCATGCGGGTTCTGATCGACGACGGGCGGGGTGCGCAGCTCGCCACCGCCGAGGCAGGCAGGCTCGACCGCCTGCGGCGTCAGGGAAAACCCGTCGGCAGGATCGAACTGGTGAGCACGCTGACCGTTTTCGAACTCGCCGCTCGAAAAGGACTGGTGAGCGACCGTGCCGCGATGCGCGACCTCTATCGCCGCATGCGCGACGTGGACGATGGCCTGCCGCCCGTCGAGCGCACGCGACTGCTGTCCAAGACACTGTGGACACAGCCTTCGCTGCAACCCTGACCGCCTTGCCGCTCCCGCAGGCAGTCTCCACCGCGTCCGCTGAGAGGGAAGGCCGTGAAGGGATGTCTTCACGGACGCTGAGGCCAGGGTGTCGGCAAAGTCGGTGTAGAGGTCCGTGAAGGGACCCTTCACGGACTCTGAGTCCAGGGCGTCGGCAAAGTCGGTGTGGAGGGCCCTGCGCAGCTGCGGAGGGCTGTGAAGGGCCCCTTCACGGACTCTGAGTCCGTCAGGGGCACCCTCACGGACCCGAAACCGGTCGGGCAGCCACGGCT
>NZ_QZFV01000069.1:0-95467 GCF_003600245.1 Amycolatopsis panacis | reverse complement strand
TCGTGACGATCCCACCCGTCACCGACACCTCCCACAGCGCGCGATGCCCGGCATAGTCACGCAACAACCCCCGCAACTGAGCCGCGATCGTGTCATCCTGGCGAACCAGCGGCCGCAACAAATCACGGCGGCTCACAATCCCGGCCAGGCCGCCTTCGTCGACCACCGGAATACTGCGCAACCGGCCCACGAGCATCCGCGCAGCAATATCGCTGACGTCGGCATCGAGGTCCACGGTGTCGACCGGTCTCGTCATCACCTCATCCACCCGCAGATCCGGCCCGACCGGCTCCCCGGTCAGCACCCCGGCCAGCGCGTCCGCTTCAGTGAAAATACCCACGACCTGGTTCTCATCGTCCACCACCGGCAGCGCCGCCACACCATGCTCGGTCAGCAACGCAATCGCCTCCCGAACCGAGGTCCCCAGCCCCGCCCCCACCACCGGCCGAGTCATCACATCCCGTGCACGCACAATGCTCTCCCACACTCTTCCAAGGCCCGGCGGCTCACATCGGTCGCGTCCCCAACCCCGGCCCGCATAGCCGCAGCGGACCGCTGCCAGAGAAGCCTCCGACCCGTCCATCCCGACGACCACCACGCCGTCGGATTCATTCCAGCCACCGCACGCCTCCCGCTCCGGCGGCTCGCTCCACGATCGCTCACCGGGGGCGACGCCCGTGAGAGCCCGAAGTCCCTTCTCGCGAGGACGGAAGTGCCGAGTCCTGGCCCAGGGTCGCGGCGTGGTCCGGCACCTCGCGCAGCAGGCGCCGATCGGTCCGCTCGTAGCCGGATCCCCGAGGCCGGCTCGGCAGGGTCACCACCGGACGCGGGATCTCGCGGTAAGGGACGCTGGCGAGCAGATGAGCGATCATGTTCAGCCGCCCGCGGCGTTTCACATCGCCGTCCACGACGTACCACGGCGACTCGGGAGTGTCGGTGTGCACGAACATGTCGTCCTTGGCACGGGAGTAGTCATCCCACCGCGACACCGATTCCAAATCCACTGTGGACAGTTTCCAGCGGCGCAGCGGATCCTCGATCCGTGCGCGGAACCGCCGCTCCTGCTCGTCCCGGCTCACCGAAAACCAGTACTTGCGCAGCAGCACGCCGTCGTCCACCAGCAGCCGTTCGAAGACCGGGCACTGCTGGAGGAACCGCTGATACTGTCCGGGGCTGCAGAACCCGAGTACCCGTTCGACGCCCGCGCGGTTGTACCAGCTGCGGTCGAACAGCACGATCTCTCCGGCGGCCGGCAGCTCGGCGACGTAGCGCTGGAAGTACCACTGGGTGCTTTCCCGGTCGGTGGGCCTCGGCAGTGCGGCGATCCGCACCACGCGGGGGTTCAGACGCTCGGTGAAACGCTTGATCGTGCTCCCCTTGCCCGCCGCGTCCCGCCCCTCGAACACTACGACGAGCCGCGCTCCTTCATGACGCACCCATTCCTGCAGCTTCACCAGTTCGATCTGAAGCCGGGCCAGTTCCTTCTCGTAGACGGCGCGGGGCAGCCGCGCGGTCCTGCGCTTCGCCGGCATCGCGTCAGGCCACGTCGTCCCACACGTAGTCGAGGCCATTGCAGACCGCGACCACGCCGGGAATGGCTTCGATCAACCGTGTGACCGGGGCGATCTCGCTGCGCCGCTCGACCCGTCCCGCGACCGTCACCACGCCGGCGCGCACCATCGCGCGCACCCGGTCCGGGCCGAGCCGCAATGTTTCGAGGAGCACACCGGTCACCACGTCCCGTTCGATCTCGGAATCCGGGCGGGTGAGCACCCCGAGCAGGTCACGCCGGGACACGACGCCCACCGGGCGGCCACGATCCACGACGAACAGCCGCCGCAGGCCGGTTCTCACCAGCACGCCCGCCGCCTCGGACACCGGCGCGCCGACCGCGATCGTGACAACCGGGCTGGTCATGACCTCACGCGCGGACCGTCCGGCGGCTTTCCGCGCGTCCGCGCGGTGTCGCGGCCGAGAGCGCTCGCCCCGCAGGATCGGCAGCAAGTCCCGTTCGGACACCACACCGATGAGCAGCCCGTCGTGATCGACCACCGCGACCGCACTGATCCGGTCACCGGTCAGGATCCCGGCGACGTCCTTCACCGGCGTTTCCGCCCGCACGCAGACCGGCGCGGTCGTCATCACCGCGGAAACCGGCGTCGTGGTCGTGTTCATTCGTTCCTCCGTTGTCCCGAATCCTGTGGCCCGACCGGCCCGGACGGCCGGAACGGGGGGCATGGCGTGGCTCGTTCGACCGAGCAGAAACCCGAACACGGTGGCGATGGCCGGCGACACGTGTTCCGGCGCTGCCTCGTGCCGTCGCCGGAGCGGGCTCGTCTCCGTCGATGATCACCGGTCCAGCGCTCATCCCCGCTCCTGCCAGTCTTCGCCGAGGACTTCGGCGAGATTCCGGCGCGGGCTCCCCGGCACGGCCCGGGTCGTGCGGCCCAGCCGCAGCAGCGCGTGGGGGAAACCGGGCAGCCGGTAGTCCTCGCACAGCGCCGAACGCACCTCGGGCACATGCAGTGGCTGGGTCAGCACCGCGCCTGCAATACCGTGGGCCACCGCTTCGAGCCAACCTCGCTCCAGCGCGTAGCCCGCGCGGATGTGGTCGATCCGCGCGTCGCCGGCTGTCGAGAACAGCAGCATCGTCTCGGCCTCGAGCCGTTCCCTCAACCCGGGCCGGTCCGGCAAGGCCGTCCTCTGCCGCACCAGCCCGGCCCAGGGCAGTTCGCCGGGCGGCAGAGCCGAATACCCGAGTCCCGCTCCGTGGCGGTGCGCCTTCTCGTCGCGAATCGTCCAGAGCGCCAGCTCGCGCTGGTAGGCACCGTCATCGCGGATGACGCGGGCCGCATGGTCGAGGTATTTCGCCAGCTGGGCCGTACCGGGCAGCACCCTCGCCTCCACGCCTGTCGTCACCGCGGCGCGCAGTACGGTTCTGAGCTGGTCCGGGCTCACCGGCAGGCCGGTGAACTCCGCCCGATGGCTGCGCCGCGCCGTGATCGCGCCGTAGCGTCGCAACTCGTCGTCCACCGGCGGCAGCGATCCCACCGTCCCGATACTCGCGATCAGGTCCGGCCGCGCGGGATCGGGCAGCACGGCGATATCCGCGCGCCTGCCGAGTACCCGCACGGCCAGTTCGAGATTCGCCAGCGCGGTCCCGCACGACATCGCCAGGTCACGCCGTCGCGGATCGTGGTGGGGAAGCGCGACATCGGTACGCTCGCGTAACAGAACGGCACCGTCGGCCAGTTCCACCTTCCACGGCTGCGTGTTGTGCACAGAGGGGGCGCGCAGCACCGAACGGCCCAATACCTCGGCTTCGGCCGGCGTCCAGTCACCTCGCCCGCGATCGGCCGCCTCAGCTGCCTTCTTCATCGCGCTCACTCCCCGTCCACCGTGAACACCCTGAGCCAACCGCGGCGTGCCCACCCCGCGCTCCGGTCACAAGCCACCGCTCGCAGGGACCAACGTCACCCAGGTCCGTCGCCGTAGGCCGAATGGCAGCTCAGGGAGGACCAACCGCTCTTTCCGGCCCGGCCGGGGTTCGCGACGGTGGGCACATGACCGGAACGCAACCGTGGGCGGCGGTCCGCGAAACGCACAGTGGTGCGGTGTACTTCGCCGGAGATCGCGCCTGGAAGCTGAAGAAGCCGGTCGATCTCGGCTTCCTCGACTTCACCGACCCGCATGTCCGCGAAGAGGTCTGCCGCCGCGAGGTCGAGCTCAACCGCAGGCTCGCGCCGGACGTGTACCTGGGCGTGGCCGCGGTGACCGGGCCGGACGGCGCGCTCTGCGACCACCTCGTGGCGATGCGCCGGATGCCGGACGAACGCAGGCTGTCCACGCTGGTACAGCGCCATGCCCCGCTCGGCGCGGTGATCCGTGCCCTCGCGCGTCGGATCGCCGTCTTCCATGCGAGCGCGGAACGAGGCCCCGCCGTCGACGCGGACGGCACCCGCGACGCGGTCCGCCGTCGCTGGCGCGCGAGCTTCAGTCAGGTCCGGCCGTTCCACGCCGTGGTGCTCGACCCGGTGAAAGCGACTGAAATCGAGAAGCGGGCGGAGGTTTTCCTTGCCGGACGCGAACCACTCTTCACCCGGCGGATCGCCGGCCACCGGGTGCTCGACGGCCACGGAGACCTGATCGCCGACGACATCTTCTGCCTCGACGACGGCCCACGCGTGCTCGACTGCCTCGAATTCGACGACCACCTCCGGCACGTCGACGGGCTCGACGACGTGGCGTTCCTCGCCATGGACCTCGAACGGCTCGGCGCACCGGAACTCGGTACCGATCTCCTCGACGCCTATGCGGAATTCTCGGGCGACGACGCTCCCCCGGCCTTACGCCACCACTATCTCGCCTACAGAGCGTTCGTACGTGTCAAGGTCGCCTGTCTCCGCCATGCGCAGGGCGATCCCGCTGCTGCCGACCTGGCGCGGGCGTACGCGGACCTCACGCTGCGCCACCTCCGCAGCGGCGAGGTCCGGCTCGTGCTGGTGGGTGGTCTCCCCGGAGCCGGGAAGTCCACCGTGGCCGGCAGGCTGGCCGACAAGCTCGGCGCGACCCTGCTGCAGAGCGACCGAGTACGCAAGGAACTCGCCGGAATCGACCCGGGACAGCACGCCCCGGCCGGATACCGGCAGGGAATCTACGCTCCGGAATGGACCGCGCGGACCTATCACGAGCTCACCCGGCGGGCCGGCGAACTGCTCGGCCTGGGCGAGACCGTCGTCCTCGACGCATCCTGGACCTCCGCCCGGGAACGGAACGCGATCTCCGCGACGGCGGAGCGAACCAGCAGCAGGCTGGCCGCGGTGCGCTGCGTGGCCCCGGACAGCCTGCGCGGGCAACGGCTGGCCACCCGGACCGGATCGCTGTCGGATGCCGGGACCGTGGTCGGCCGGGAAATGGCCGCTGACGACGACCCGTGGCCCTCGGCGTTTCAGCTCGACACGGCCGACACCGTGGATCGCGCCACCGAGCGAGCCCTCGCGTATCTGGCGGAGAACTCGTGACCAGAGGACAAGACTCCGTCACGAAATTGCCGTCCCTTGCCTTCCGGGGCGGCGAACTGCCCCCGCCCCGGTGACTTTCTGCTCCAGAACTGCGCGGCGGAGGCGACCCAGACTCGGAAGTACGGAAAGAACAGGAGGCCACGTGTCGGTCCCACGACAGCAGGAAACACGTTCTGCGACAAGGATTCCCACCCAGAGCCGACCGGAGGAATACTCGCCACAGCCGAGCCGGGCCGCCTCCGGCGCGCGCTCACTCGCCGTCCTGCGGATCGTCCTCGGGCTGGTCTTCCTGTGGTCCTTCGCCGACAAGCTGTTCGGCTGGGGCTACTCCACGCCATCGGCGGACTCCTGGATCCGCGGTGGCTCACCCACCCGCGGCGTCCTGAGCGCGGTCGACGCCGGCCCGTTCGCGCCGATGTTCCACGCGTGGGCCGGTACCTGGTGGGCCGACTGGCTGTTCATGCTGGCTCTGCTGGGCATCGGGCTGGCACTGGTCGCGGGCGTGGCACTCCGCATCACCGCCGTCGCCGGTACCGTCCTGCTGCTGCTCATGTGGGCCGCCGAGTGGCCGCTCGCCCGCACCACCGGGGCAGGCGCGGCAACACATTCGTCCAACCCGATTGTCGACTACCACCTCGTCTACGCACTCGTTCTCCTCGCTCTCGCCGCCACGGCTGCCGGTGACACCTGGGGACTCGGCCGCCGCTGGGCCGCTCTCACCGGCACACGAACCTGGCTGCGCTGAACCACTCCAGGCGGCCGCCGGCCGGGCGGGCGCCCTGCATCCGGGAAGGAGACCCATGAAAGCACTCGTGTACAACGGTCCCGGCCGACGGTCCTGGACCGACCACTCGGACCCGGAAATCATCGCGCCGACCGACGCGATCGTCCGGATCGACGCCGTCACCATCTGCGGCACGGATCTGCACATCCTGAAAGGAGACGTACCCGAGGTCAAGCCAGGCCGGGCCCTCGGCCACGAAGCGGTCGGCACGATCGTGCGTGCCGGCGACGCGGTCACCATAGTGCGGCCCGGCGACCGCGTTCTGGTGTCCTGCATCAGTGCGTGCGGCCGCTGCGAATACTGCCGCCGCGGCGCCTACGGTCAATGTCTCGGCGGAGGTGGCTGGACCCTCGGCCACCTCGTCGACGGCGTCCAGGCCGAGTTCGCCCGGGTACCGTTCGCCGACACGTCCACCTATCCGCTGCCTGCCTCGGTCAGCGACGAATCGGCGTTGCTGCTGGCCGACATCATTCCCACGTCCTACGAGATCGGCGTCCGTAACGGGCGGGTCGGTCCCGGAGACGTCGTGGTGATCGTCGGCGCGGGGCCGATCGGACTCGCCGCGGTGACCGCCGCCCGGCTCTACAGCCCCGCCTCGATCGTCGTGATCGACAAGGAAACCGTCCGGCTCGAGGCTGCCGAAGCCGCCGGCGCCGACCGGACAGCCCTGCCCGATCAAGCCGAGGCCACCGTGTGGGAAGTGGGTGGCGGCCTCGGCGCGGATGTGGCCATCGAAGCGGTCGGCGTACCGGAGACGTTCGAGCTGTGCGCGGAACTCGTCCGCCCCGGCGGGCGGATCGCGAACATCGGCGTGCACGGCAAGCCGGCCACCCTGCATCTCGAACGGCTGTGGGCCCGTGACGTCACGATCACGACGGGTCTGGTCGACACCTGGAGCACGCCGATGTTGCTCCGGATGCTCGCCGCCGGACGCCTGAACACCGAGCGGCTGATCACGCACCGGTTCGGGCTGCAGGAGATGGATGAGGCCTACGACGTCTTCGCCCACCCACAGGACAGTGGAGCGCTGAAAGTCGCATTGTTCCGAGAATGACGGCAAGAGCGAAAGCGGCCACCGTCCACTATGGACGGTGGCCGCTTCTCTGCTGCTCACAACAGAGGTCCGGGGTAGTAGGTGTCTGCGGTCTCGTCTTCGGGCAGTGGCTCGCGTTCCTCGGCGGAACGGGCGGGGACAATCACGACCGGGCAGCGGGACTGCCGGAGGCAGTACGCGGACACCGAGCCGACGAGCATCCGCAGGACCCGGCTGTGCCCGTGACTGCCCAGCACCAGCATCGCCGCGCCGGCCGAGGCACGGACCAGCGCCGGGCCCGGCGCCCCCTCGACCGTCCCGGTCCGCATCAGCACCGGCTCCCCCTCGGCACGCACCGTCGCCACCATCGTGTCCAGCTCACGCTGATAACGAGCAGCGATCTCCGCAGGCGAGCGGCTCACCACCGACTCGAGATCACCAAGCGGGTCGAACGTCCACGCCCGCAAGGTCACCACCGTCCGGCCACTGGCTCTGGCCTCCGCCAGCCCCCAGCGCAACGCCGCGGCACTGGCCGCGGATCCGTCGACGCCCACGACAATCTCGTCCTGGCCGACTGTGGTCATGATCTTCTCCTCCGGTTACGGGACTGGAGTGAACAGTCAGGTGCGTTCATCGGGTGTCCGCCTGGAGAACGCGGCACGCGTGCCGCGCGCCTCCTCGATCGCGTCCGGATTGACCGGATCTCGGCTGCTCGGAGCAGCCGAAGTGAGGCGACGGCCCGCACACCACGGCACAGTCACCGGACTTCGCCTCCGTCCGCAGAATGCGCACGGCCGGGCGCACCGCCCGCAGCGGCCAGGACCTCCTCCGCACCGCGGGCGAGTTCGAGATCCTCCCGGGCGCGGACCACGAGCACCGGCGCCGCCGAATCCGGCAGGCTGATCACCCGATCGGCATCCGAGCGTTCGATCGCCCCCACCCGCAGGCCGAGTACCCCGAGATCCCGCGCGACCGCCGCGACCGTTTCCGGCTGGTACTGCGCGACGCCACCGGTGAACACGAGCGCGTCCAAGTCGTCGAGGCTCGTGACCGCGGCGCCGATCTCCCGGCGGAGCCGGTGGACATAGACCGCGACGGCCAGCACCGCGTCCGCATCCCCGCCCGCCGCGGCCGCGCTCACCTCGCCGAGGTCGCCGCTGGTCCCGCTCATGCCGGCGAGCCCGGACCCGTGGTAGAGCACGTCCGCCATCGCGTCCGGTCCCATCGGCGCGGTCTTCATCACGTGCAGGAGCAGACCCGGATCGACCGAGCCGGACCGGGTCGCCATCGCGGGTCCCTCCAGCGGGGTGAAACCCATCGACGTGTCCACACTCCGCCCGCCCCGCACGGCGGTGACCGAAACACCGGCCCCGACGTGCGCGCAAACCAGCTGCAGCTCCGCCTCGGACCGGCCCAGCAGTTCCGCGGTGCGGCGCACCACGTAGCGGACGGACAGCCCATGGAACCCGTAGCGGCGCAACCGGTTCTGCCGCGTCCACGCGCGTGGGAGCGGATAGTGCGCCGCCGCGTCGGGCAACTCCGCGTGGAAGGCGGTGTCGAAACAGGCCACCACGGCGACCCCGGGCAGCTCGGCCCGGACCTGCCGGGCGACCTCCAGCGACAACGGCTGGTGAACCGGCGCGAACGGAGCGACCCGCTCGAGGTTCTCCAGAACCCGGTCGGTCACCAGCACCGGCGTCTTCTGCGCACCGCCGTGCACGAAGCGCACCGCCGCCGCGTCCGGCCGCCGCCAGCGCCGCACGGCGTCGAGCACCGCGCCCGGCGTGTCGCTGGGCCAGGCGGCCCAGCCCACGGCGGCTCCGTCGTCCACCACCGCCGCCTTCAGGGTGGACGAACCGGGATTGAGGGTCAGGACTCGCACGGCGTCTCCTTGCGCTCGGTCAGCCGGACAGCTTGCGGAGATACGGATCCTCGGGAGTCCGGCGTGCCAGCCGGACCCGGACGTCGAGGACCACGCAACCACTCGCCCGCGCCGCCACCGGATTCAGGTCCAGTTCGGCCAGCTCCGGAACCAGCGTCGCCAGGCGGCTCACCCTCACCAGGAGTTCGCGCACGGCCGCCCGGTCGATCCCGGACGCCCACAACGCTTCCGCCGACCGCAGGCCATCGAGCACCAGGTCCGCGTCCGCTCCGGTGAGCGGCGCGAGACGAGCGGCCCGGTCGGCCACGAGATCGGTATCGACCCCGCCGAGCCCGAAGACCACCAGCGGACCGAACACCGGATCCGACCGCAGGCCGACGAACAGTTCCCGGCCGCGATCGGCCATCGGCTGGATCGTCACTCCACGCAGAGCCGGGCCGAACCGGGCAAGCAGCAGCCGGTAGGCATCCCGGGCGCCGGACGCGCCCTGGACCCCGAGCAGAACCCCGCCGCCCGCGGACTTGTGCAGCAGCCCCTCCGCGTCCGCCTTGACCGCGAACGGTCCCGGCAGCCCCTCCGCGACACGCATCGCCGCGGTCTCGTCCAGGGCGTAGCTCGTCGGAACGAACGGGATTCCAGCCAGCCGAAGCAAGTCGGTCGCGGCAGCCGGGGACAGCCAGCCTTCACGCTCGGACACCCGCGCAGCCGCGAATTTCAGTACCTCCGCGGCGTCGATCTCCGGAAGCACCGTCGTGCCGTTCTGGGGCCGCGCCAGCCACGCGGCATACTCCGCCTGCCGGGCGAGCACCAGCGCGGCGGTGGCCGGATCGTCATAACACGCAGTGACCACGGACCCGTCCGCGTGTAGTGGCGCCACCCGTTCCCGCTGCCCCGGCCGAACCGCGAGCACAGTTTTGGCCACGCCCGTGACCACGCCGGCCAGCACGGTCCCCGGATCTCCCACCGCGGTCGGGACCGTGGCCACGACGACCGCGTCGACCCCCGCGTCGGACAGCACGATATCCAGCGCCTGGCCGAATTTTTCCGGCCGAACCGAAGCGGTCGTGTCCACAGGGTTGTGCACCGCGGCCTCCGCGGGCAACAGCTCACGCAGACGTTCCACGCTGTCGGGAGACAAGTCCGCCATCCTCAGGCCTTCCCGCTCGCACGCGTCGGCCGCGAGTACGCCAGCCCCGCCGGCGTTGCTGAGCACGGCGACTCGCCGGCCATGGGGAAGCGGTTGCCACGAAACGCCTGCGATCACGTCGACCAGCTCGGCGACCGTGTCCACGGCGATGATGCCCGCCTGCGCGTAGAGGGCGTCGCGAGTCACCACCGGCGTAGCCGCGGCCGCGGTGTGCGACGCGGCGGCATGCCGCGCAGTCCCGCCGCCGCCGGTCCGCACCGCGAGCACCGGCCTCGTCCGGGCCAGGAGCGCGGCCAACCTGCCGAATTTGCGCGGATTACCAAAGGATTCCAGATACAGGACCACGATTTCGGTGCGCCGGTCGCTCGCCCACCACAACAGCAGATCGTTGCCACTCACGTCGTATTTGTCGCCGGTGGAGACCAGCGCCGAGATTCCGAGCCCGAGCCCGGACAGCGCCTCGGCGAGCGCGATCCCGACGCCACCGGACTGGGTGGCGATCCCGATGTTCCCGGCCCGCGGGCGACGGGCGAGAAAGGTCGCGTCCAGCGGGCAGGACGGGTCCGTCGAGAGCACCCCGAGGCAGTTCGGTCCCACCAAGCGCATTCCGTACCGGCGTACCGCCTCCCGGATCCGCGCGCCGGCAGGGGTTCCGGTCAGCCCGGACGAGATCACGACGGCGGCCGCCACGCCACGCGCGCCGCACTCCTCCATCGCGTCCGCGGCCGCCTCGGCGGGGAGACAGATCACCGCCAGCTCGGGGGTCCGGCTCAGTGCCCGAACCGACGGCGCGCAGCGCACGCCGAGGATTTCGCCCGCCACCGGGTGTACCACTTCCACCGCACCGGGAAACCCGCTGTCCACCAGGTTCGCCAGGACCGCGTGCCCGGCCGAGCCGGGCCGCCTGCCCACTCCGATCACCACGACCGAAGCCGGACGCAGCAGGTGCGCCAGGCTCGCCGCTTCGGCTATCCGGTCACGCGCGGCGAAGGCGTCCGGATAGTGGTCGTCCCCGTCGAGCCAGATCGTGACCGGCCACTCCGGCCCGGCGTGGTCGATCTCGTAGGGCAATCCGAGATCGGAGAACACCCGGATCACCTTCGCGTTCTCGGCCAGTACCTCGGCGACGAACCGGTCGATCCCGTGCGCCCGCGCGGCCGCGGCGAGGTGTTCGAGCAGGAGCGTGGCTATCCCGTGGCTGCGCTGCTCGCCATCGACAGCAAGCGCGATCTCGGCTTCCGAGGTAGTGCCGATCCGCTCGAAATGCGCGACCCCGGCCAGCATGCCGTCGAGAAAACAGCCGACCCCGGCATGGCGATCGCCCGGTGCCCGGGCGACCTTCGCCGACAGCTGGTCCACAGTGGAGGGCATCGGACCGAAGAAGCGGAAGTAGCGGTCCCGCTCGCCGAGTCCGGTGTGGAGCCGCAGCACGGCGTCGGTGTCGGCCGGCCCGAGCGGGCGCACCAGGCCGACCTGCCCGTCGGCCAGCAGCACGCGCACGGACGGATCGACGCTCATCGGGTCCTCCGAAAGTTGGTGGCGGGCATGGTCGCGTCACGCCCACGTCGCCAGGCCGTCAGTCCTTGTCGAGGTGGATCTGGATACGCTTCTCGTGCGGTCGGCCCGCCGACGGCATGGAGACCTCCAGGATCCCGTAGGCGTACTTCGCGAGCTCGGTCCCGGCGGGGAGGTGCACCGAGCGGCCGAACTCGCTACAGCGGAAATCACTGTGCCCGCCAGTGTTCTTTCCGTCCTTCGTGGACTCCTCGATCCGCACCGGACTGTGCTCCGGAACGGCCACGGTCGGTCAGGCCAGGCGGCCATACCCGGCGGCGCTGTTCGGGGACCGGGCAGCGATGCAGTCATGCGCGCTCCTCTCCTCGCGAACGATGACGCACCTTCATGCAACTCCGGGCGCCCGCCGCCGCGACGCGGCCGGACTGCCCGAAGGCGGAGGACGAAGGTCATCGGCCTCACCACGGGTGTCCCCAGGGTGTCGGCAAAGTTGATCGGGGACCCGGCAGTGGGCGATGCGCAGGTGTGTGCGACCACCTCGTGGCGTGCGCCGGACCGGTTTCGGGTCTGTGAAGGGACCCTTCACAGACTCAGAGTCCGTGAAGGGTCCCTTCACGGACCTCTACACCGACTTGCCGGAACCCTGACGGGTGTCCCCGAGCGGCGCGGGGCTCAGTTCGCGAGCGATCGCCCGGCCCCACGCCCGGATCACCGGCCAGTCCCGGTTGTCGCCGTCCTTCACGCGCAACGCCGCCACCACCGCGCGTTCCGGGAAGTGCAGCACCGAGCGGTCTATCCGGCCGCCGAACAGCCGGTGTTCCCGTGCACCGCTGCGGGCCAGCACTTCGGTCACGTCCACGGGGTCTTCGCCGGGCCGGGTCCGCTGGGCCACCGGGCCGCTGGAGAACAACCACACGGGAATGCACGCAAGCTCGTCCCGGTGCTCACGGACGAGGCGCCGGGCGGGTTCGAGCCAGTGTCCGGCGTAGACGGCGCTGCCGATCACCGCCGCGTCGCAGCCGGCGAAGGAGGTGACGCCGCCCGCGTCGGCCACCACCACCTGCGCGACCGCCCCGGTCTCTTCGAGACCCGCGCTCAGCGAAGCCGCGATCTGCTCGGCGATCTCCCGTGTCGACCCGTGCCGGGTCGCCACCGCGACGACGATTCTCATGACACCCGCCTCTCCCGCGAGTTCAGCGGACCACGGCGACCGGGCAGTCCGCGTGCCCCAGCAACCAGTCGCCCATCGTGCCGAGCCGCCCGCCGGCGACCGGACCACGGCCGCCCACGACGATCAGCTGCGCACCGGATGAGATGCCTGCCAGCGCCCGTTCATCCGATCGAGCCTGCACCAGATGGACCCGCACCGGCACGCCCGGCCGTTTTCCGGCCCACCCGGTCACCTGTTCCCGCACGCTTCGTTCCCGGCGCATGCCGCCGCGCGACACATGCACCGCTTCCAGCACGGCCCCGCGCGAAGCGGCGGCTTCGAAGGCAAAGGCCGGCGCGCGTTCACCACCATCGGAGTTCCCGACGCCGACCGCCACCGGACCGTCGTGCGCCGGATCGCCCCATACGACCACCGGGCACCGGGCGGTCGCCGCGACCCGAAGCGCCACCGACCCGTTCACCGCGTCCCGCACTTCGCCCCGCCCGTGCGAGCGCAGCACGACCAGCCCGGTCTCGGCTGACATCTCGGCCAGCAGGCCGGCGGCACCGAACACTCCGGCTTGGAAGACGACAAGCTCGCCGCCGCGCCGTCCCGCCTCCTCAGCCGCCCAGGAGTCCGCGGCCGGCGAAGCCACAGAGCCCTCGATCCCCGCGACGACAGACCGCGTCATCGGGGCGGCTCGGGCGCGGGCTCCGGGACGAGGTCCTGCTCGTTCTCCTTGATCGCATGCCGCTCGCCCGCTTTCAGGTACCGGCGGACCGCATCGCCGTGCCTGCCCCGCACGCCGGCGTCGCGGCGGGCTTCCCGCTCGATCCGGGTCTTTTCCCTATCGTCCATCGCACGCCCCTCCGGCCTCTCTCGTCTTCCGCCGACGCTAAGCCGGTGCCGGCCACCGAGGCTGCGGGCAGACGTCCGCGACGCCGGAGTCTTTGGTCCCGTGGCCTGAGGCGCTGCGGCCCTCCCGTGGGGCCAGGCAGGGCGGAACATTCGGGCGATGACCCACGCTACGTTCCCGCTCGGCCGAATCGCCGGGATCCGCGTCGGCGCCCACTGGTCGGTCCTGATCGTGATGGCGCTGCTGGCGGACCTCCTCGCGACCATCGTCCTGCCGCTCGGCGCGCATGCTTCACCGCCGGTCGTGAACTGGGCCGTCGCCGTCGCGAGCGCACTGATATTCCTGGTTTCACTGCTCGCGCACGAGCTGTGCCACGCGCTCGTAGCTCGGCACTACGAACTCCGCGCGGAGCGCATCACCCTGTGGCTGCTCGGCGGCGCCGCCGAGTTGCCCGAGGAACCGCCGACGCCACGGACCGCGCTGCTCATCGCCGCCGCCGGGCCGATCGCGAGCCTGCTCCTCGGCGGCGGTTTCCTCGGCGCCGCATGGCTCGCCGCGCCCATGCTGCCCGCCGTCGTCACCATCGCGCTCTCCTGGCTCGGCTGGACCAACGGCGTGCTCGCGGTTTTCAACCTGCTGCCGGGCCTGCCGCTGGATGGCGGCCGGGTACTCGAAGCCCTCGTCTGGCGGGTCACCGGGGACAAGGCCCGTGCCCGGCGGACAGCCGGCACCGGCGGAGGGCTGCTCGCCATCGCTCTCGCGGCGTTCGGCGCCTGGGAACTTCTCGCCCTCGGCAACCTCAGCGGACTCTGGCTGATCGGAATCGGCTGGTTCCTCGGCGCCGCCGCGCGCACGGAGGTCTCCGCGGCACCGCTGCGCCACCTGCTTTCCCAGCTCCGGCTCGCCGAGGTCATGACAAACGACCCGGTGACGGCGCCCGGCTGGTACACCGTGCACGGTTTCCTGGGCCAGGCCGCGCACGCGCGGCTGCGCGTATTTCCCGTGGTGTCCTTCGACGGCACCCCGATCGGGGTCGTCAGCCTCTCCGCGCTGACCCGGGTCCCGGAGAACGAGCGCGCGTCCACCCGGTTGGCGGATATCTGCGTCAAACCGCCCGGCTGCCTCGTCGCCGGCCCGGGCACCCCGCTGACCGAAGTGCTCGGCCACGCCCGGCTGCGTCCTGGTCAGGACCTGGTGCTCGTCGTCGAGAACGGCACGCTCGCCGGGGTCGCCGGACCCGACGACCTCGCCCGGGCGATCGAGCTCACGGCTCTGGGTATCCGGCCGGGTCACGACGTCGGCAACGTGAAGTAGGCTTCCTCCTCCTGCGCGAAATGCAGAGTCAGCACCGCGTCCAGTCCGTACAGCGTGGCCCGCAGATCATCGACCTGGTCGGTCTGGATCACCGTGGGAGACTCCTCCAGATGCCGCTCGAGCCGCCGGGCGAGACGGCCGATCTCGGCGTGCTCCCGGCTCATCGGCACGGTGCTCTCCGGTCCCCCCAGCACGCCGGAAAGCGCCGGGTACAGTTCGGTCTCTTCCGCGATCTCGTGTGGCAGAACCTGGGCGACCACCACGTCGCGCGCCCGGCGGACGGCGCGATCGGCCGCCGGAGTCGCCCCCTCCGCCAGCGCGTCCGCCGCCTGCCGGATCGCCAGCAGCGCCGGCCGGAGCCGCTCGTGCTCGGTTTCGAAGCGGTGGACCAGCCGGGCCGGCGCGGGGTCCACGGCCACCGGGACCCGCAATGCCCTCAAGGCATTGAGGATCACCGCGACGTCGATCCCCTCCTGCACGATCGCGCCCCATACCGGAGTCAGGAAACCGGCAGCGGCGGTGGCCATCGCGGCCAACGACAACGCCACCCCGACGGCGGCGCTCTGCACAGCCAGGCGCCGCGATCGCCGCGCGATCTCCGCGCCGTCGGCAAGCCGGGCCAGCCGATCGTCGAGGATCACCGCGTCGGCCGCCTGCGCGGCGGCCGTGGCGCCCCTGGATCCCAGCGCCACCCCTACGTCGGCGGCAGCCAGGGCCGGCGCGTCGTTCACTCCGTCTCCGGTCATCACGACAAGGCCCTCGGCGCGGGCCGCGCGAACCAGATCGAGCTTGTCCGCCGGAGTGACCTCCGCCTGCACGCCGTCGAGGCCGAGCAGCGCCGCCACCTCTCTCGCGTTGTCCACCCGGTCACCGGTGAGCAGCCGGATGGTGCTGATCCCGGCGGTCCTCAGCCTGCGCATGGTCCGGGCGGCGTCGGCCCGGACCCGGTCCTTGGCCAGCAGCGCCGCCACCGGGTGCCCGGCGCGTTCGACCCACAGCACGGTCGCCAGGTCGAGCCGGCCCCGGCGCGCCGCACTGCCGGCCCAGACCGGGATCTCGTGTCCGGCGGGCAGCTTGCCGACCCGGACCAGATCCCCGTCGACACGTCCGCGTACCCCGGTGCCCGGCACCTCCGTGACCTCGGCAGCGCGAGCCCGTTCGATCCCCGCCGATTCCGCCGCGCGGACCACAGCCGCCGCCAGCACGTGCGGGGAGTAGTACTCGACACTCGCGGCCAGCCGCAGAATCTCTTCCACGGTGTGGCCCGGGGCGCACACCACGTCCGTCACCTCGGGGCGTCCGACGGTAATCGTGCCGGTCTTGTCCACGAACAGCACCCGGGCGCGGCCGAGCGATTCCAACGCGGCGCCGTCCTTCACCACGACCCCTGCCCGGGCGGCGCGCGACATCCCCGCCGTCACCGCGATCGGCACCGCCAGCAGCAGCGGGCACGGTGTGGCAGTCACCACGACCGCGACCGCCCGGTCCACATCGCCGCTGAGCAACCACGCCGCGCCGGCGAGGAGCAACGCCGCGGGCAGGAACCACACCGCGGCCCGGTCCGCGAGCCGCGCGACCGGAGCGGTCTGCGCGGCCGCCGTCTCCGCGAGCCGCACGACGCCCGCGTAGGTACTCTCGGCCGCGCTCGCGACGGCCGTCACTTCCACCGCGGCCCCGGCATTGACGACTCCGCTGCGGACAGCGTCCCCGGCGGGCCGGCTGACCGGAAGCGGCTCGCCGGTCAGCGCCGACTCGTCGAACAGCCCTCCGGCGGCCAGTTTGGCGTCCACCGGCACGACTTCGCCGGGCAAGACGACCACCACGTCCCCGGCGGCGAGTTGACCGACCGGGACCTCACCCAGCTCGTCGCCTGCCCGCCGATGCGCGGTCCGGGGCGCACGCTCGAGCAGCACACTGAGATCCCGCCCTGCCCGCCGCCGGGCGCGCGATTCGAGCACCCGCCCGGTCGCGACCATCACCGCGATCACCGCGCCCGCGAAGAACTCGCCCACCGCGAGAGTCGAGGCGAGCGCCAGCACCGCCAGCGAATCCGCGCCCCAGCGCCGTCTCCGCAGATCCGCCACCACCCACCAGATCGCGGGCACCAGCGCGGCCCCGGCCGCGGCGGCCCAGCACCAGGCCCAGCCGGATTTCCCGGACAGCCAGAGGACCCCTCCGGCCAGCAGGGCTGCCGCCACCACCACGAACAGCGACAGCTCGCCGGACACTCGCTTCCACCGATGCGCCATGGCACCTCCCGGCGCGACGATGCGCCTGCCCTACGAGCGGAGGGAAGGGCCGAAGGACCCCGTTCCGTCCCACCGGCAAGAGAAAACACGGGCCGCCGGGGTCGACGAAAGCTCTCGCATACGCTCGACTCGCTCCGGCGCGGGCCCCTGCGAGACGCCGCGCGCGCGGAACCCTCGGGCACATCCCTCACTACGACAAGCCCGCCACTCGAAAACGGTGCCTGTTTCGCGTGCGGGGGTGACCCGGTGGAGCCCAGAGCCGAAGAATCCCTTTCCCGGCCCGGTATCCGCGGTCAGCACTTTGGGCGGCAAGCTTGGCCGCTGCGGAATCCCGCCTGAAATGGCATTTCGCGCCGAATCCACCGCGGCGGCACATCAAGCCCGGGTCGCCTCGATCCCGGATCCGTCCGCGGTCGATGTCACCGAATACGCGATGCACGGCCGTCGTCACGCTCGGCTCCCCGGCGGCAGGTCCTCCCGGCGATCCCCGATCCCAGGACACCCCGCAATCCGGAGCCGCCCGGTACGTCGTGGTGAAGCTTGCGAAGCTCGGGCACCACCTCGGATACGGAGCGCCGGCACCACGGACCGCCCCGAAACCGGATGCCGAACGTTCCACAGGCCCGCGTTCAGGGCCGGATGCGGGGACCTTCGGCCCTTCTCGGCACGTTGGTCCGCGCGGAGCCTGATGGCGACCGGCCGGGCGCGGTCGGGGGTCCGGCGGTCGCAAGCAGGCCCGGCCCGCCATAGGCGAAAGGCATGGCCCCAGGGCGCTGACGCGGCCGGCCGGCCCGGCGTCAACACAGCCGCCGCAGCGCGGTATACAGAGATGAGAATCGATGACAGCCCAGATCGTGCACGTCGACGAGGAAAACCGCCTGCTGAACGGAATCAGCGCTTACGTGGCGGAGGTGAGTTCCGCGGCCGGCGTCGGTCCGGAATCCTGCACACTCGACCTCGATCGGCCGATGTCGGCCTACATCGCGCTCGACGGGCAACTCGCCGCCTATCCCGGACGCGACACGGCTCTGGTGTGGGATGAACGCCATGGCTGGTCGTTCACCGTCGAAACCCACTCCGGCGAGGATTTGCTCGTGGTCGCCTATCTGGGCGGGGAACGGGTCCCGCCACCCAGCGCAGTCCGCGAATTCCTCCGGACCGTCCGTGCCCGCACCCGGCGCAGCGAACCACCCACGCCACCCGGCTTGCGCAGCGACCGGACCGATGTGATCGCCCGTCTCCTCGGATACTGGAGCCCGCAGCTGTCGCCAGGCCGGTGAGAGGTGCCGCGACGCGCCGTGCGGCCGACGTGGTCCACCCTGGCACCCGGACTCGGGCAATTCCGCACTTACGACCGGCGGTCACTACGCGGCGACCTACAGGCCGGCGTCACCGTTGCCGCGTACCTCGTCCCCCAGGTCATGGCGTACGCGACCGTCGCCGGGCTTCCTCCCGTCACCGGCCTGTGGGCGGCGCTCGGGCCGCTTGCGGTTTACACGCTGCTCGGTTCCTCCCGGCAGCTTTCGGTCGGCCCGGAGTCGAGCACAGCGCTGATGACGGCGGTCACGCTCGGCCCGCTCGCGTCCGGAGACCCGCGCCGATACGCGACGCTGGCCGCTGTACTCGCGGTACTGGTCGGAGTGTTCGGCCTGCTCGGCCGTCTCGCGCGATTGGGGTTCTTCGCCGAGCTGCTGTCCAAGCCGGTGCTGACCGGCTACCTGGCCGGGATAGCCGTCCTCATGATCGCCGGCGAACTGGGCGCGGTGACCGGCGCTCCGGTCACCGGCTCCGACGTGCTGCAGCAGGTCAATGGGTTCCTGCGAGCCGTCCGCCACGTGCACTGGCCGACCCTTGCGATCGCCGGGGCGGTGCTCGTGCTGCTGCTGGTGCTCGCCCGGGTTGCGCCGCAAGCACCCGGCCCCTTGCTCGCCGTACTGGCGGCCACCGCGGCGGTGGCGGTGTTTTCTCTGCAGCAGCACGGAGTTCAGGTCGTGGGACAGGTCCCCCGCGGACTGCCCGTACCCGGCCTCGCCTTCGTGTCCGGCAGCGACCTCGCGGCGCTCGTCCTGCCCGCCGCGGGCATCCTGCTTGTCGGATACTCCGATATCACCCTCACCTCACGCGCGTTCGCGAGCCGCAGGGGAGAGACGGTCGACGCGAACCAGGAACTCACCGCGCTGGGCGCGATCAACGTCGCGGCAGGATTGCTGCACGGGTTCCCGGTCAGCTGCAGCGCCAGCCGAACCGTGCTCGGCGACGCCGTGGGCAGCCGCACTCAGCTGTACTCTGTCGTCACACTCGCGGGGCTCGTGCTCGTTCTGCTCGTGGGTGGACCGGTTCTCGCGGTGTTCCCGGCCGCCGCGCTCGGCGCGCTCGTGGTCTACGCGGCATTCCGGCTGATCGATCTTCCGGAATTCCGCCGGATCGCACGGTTCCGCCGCAGCGAGTTCGTGCTCGCCGTACTCACCACGGCCGCGGTGGTCGGCTTCGGCGTCCTGTACGGCGTCCTCGCCGCGATCGCCCTCTCCGTCCTCGATCTGCTGCGCAAGCTCGCCCGGCCACACGACGGCATCCTCGCCTACGTACCGGGTGTGGCCGGCATGCACGACGTCGACGACTATCCCGAGGCACAGCCGATACCCGGGCTGATCGTCTACCGCTACGACGCCCCGCTCTGCTTCGCCAACGCCGAGAATTTCCGGGCCCGCGCGCTGGGCTCGCTCGGCGATTCGACCGAATGGTTCCTCCTCAACGCCGAAGCGAACGTCGAGATCGATTTCTCCGGCGCCGACGCACTCGACCAGTTGCGCGCCGAGCTCGACCGGCGCGGGATCGTCTTCGCGATGGCCCGGGTCAAACAGGACGTGCACGATCAGCTCTCCGCGGCCGGGCTCGTCGACCGGATCGGCGCCAACCGGATTTTCATGACGCTCCCGTCCGCAGTCGCGGCATACGCGCAGTGGTACGAGGCCAGGCACGGCAAGTCGCCCGGCGACGCGAGCCGCGGATAAGCGATGGCCACGAGATCCGGCCCGGCGAACAGAAACGGCTCTCCCCGCTCCCGCGGAGAAAGTCGTCCCGGCCGGTGACCTTCTGCCCTGACCCGGCACCGATGTCGCCACCATGGTGGAACTCGCCCTCGAAGTACGCCGCCCGACCGATCGAAAGGCGACCGCCCGTGGACGCGACCCGCGGCTCTGTGGCCGAGGCGGACGCCGATCCGCGGCGGCCGCTGGAGCTGGTCCTGCGCGACCTGCGCACGACCGGGAACGGGCTGGGCGAGCGGGAAGCCCAGCGTCGGCTGGTCGTGCACGGCCCGAACGAACTGGCCCGGCGCGGATCCCGCCGCTGGCCGCGGGAATTGCTCGACCAGTTCACCCATCCGCTGGCGCTGCTGCTCCTCGTCGCCGCCGCGCTCGCCTGGGTCGCCGGCACCCCGGTGCTCACGACAGCCATCGTCGCGGTCGTGGTCCTCAACGCCGCCTTCGCGTTCGCGCAGGAGCAGCAGGCCGAGCGTGCCGTCGAAGCGCTGGCCGCGTACCTCCCGAGCAAGGCGCACGTGCTGCGGGACGGGCACCGGACCGAGGTCGACGCGACCGCGCTGGTCCCCGGCGACGTGGTCCTGATCGAGGAGGGCGATCGGATCTGCGCGGACGCGCGGCTGGTCCACGGCGAACTCGAAGTGGATCTCTCCACCCTCACCGGGGAATCGCTGCCGGCAGCCCGCTCCGCCGACCGCCTCGACACGCGAGGACCGCTCCTCGACGCGCACGACCTCGTCTTCAGCGGCACCACGTGCACCGTCGGTGAAGCCACCGGCGTGGTGACCGCGACGGGCATGCGGACCGAACTCGGCCGGATCGCCGCCCTCTCGCAACGCACCGCCCGCGCCGAAAGCCCCCTGGAGCGGCAGGTGAAACGCGCCGCCTGGCTGATCGCGCTGGTCGCCGCCGGAGCCGGCCTGGTCTTCCTGCCGGCCGGCGTGCTCGCGGGACTGAGCTGGAGCGCGGCCGTCACCTTCGCCATCGGCCTGATCGTGGCCAACGTCCCGGAAGGGCTGCTGCCGACCATCACGCTCGCCCTCGCGGTCGGGGTCCGTGACCTCGCGCGCCGCGGCGCCGTCGTCAAACGTCTCTCCGCGATCGAAACGCTCGGCTCGACGACGGTGATCTGTACCGACAAGACCGGGACCCTCACGGAGAACCGGATGAAAGTGACGACGATCTGGCTCCCCGGCGGCGAAGTCTCCCCCGGCGTTCCGGAGTTCCACGCGTCGGCGGTAGTCCGCCGGCTCGCGGCGGCGGCCGGCGCCTGTACCAACGCCGAGCCGGCGACGCCCGGCCATCAGGCGACCGGCGACCCGACCGAAGTCGCCTTGCTCGAACTCGCCGCGCTGGCAGGGGTCGCGGTGGAGCCGACCGGGCGGGCACGAGACCGGCGCACCATGTTCCCTTTCGACCCGCATCTCAAGCGGATGTCCACGCTTGATCGTACTGCCGCCGGGGAGGAGTCTCTGCGGACCAAGGGCGCGCCCGAGACCGTTCTGCCGCTCTGCACGACACTCGCCGGCGAGCCCGGGCCGCGCCCCTTGACCGAGCAGGACCGCACCAGGCTGCGGGCGGTCGCGGATGGCTACGCGGCGCAAGGACTGCGGTTACTGGCGATAGCCGAACGCCGGTGGGAAGGCTCCGCGCCCGACGGCCTGACCCGTGCGGACGCGGAACGCGAGTTGTGCCTGCTCGGGCTGGTGGCGATGGTCGACCCGCCTCGCCCCCAAGTCGCCGGCGCTGTCGCGCGGGCACACCGCGCGGGCATCCGCATCCACGTGGTGTCGGGCGACAACGGACTGACCACCGCCGAGATCGCGCGGCGCTGCGGGATCGGCTCGCCCACCTCGCCGATCATCACCGGCCCGGAACTGGACGCCCTCGGCGAACCCGAGCTCGACGCCCTCCTCGCCGGACCAGACGAGATCGTGTTCGCCCGCAGCTCACCCGAGGCGAAGCTGCGGATCGCGGACGCGTTGCGCGCGCAGCGGGACGTCGTCGCGATGACCGGAGACGGCGTCAACGACGCGCCGGCCCTGCACCGGGCCGACATCGGCGTGGCGATGGGACTGTCCGGCACCGACGTCGCCCGCGAAGCGTCGACAATGGTCCTGACCGACGACGATTTCGGCACCATCGTCGCCGCCGTCGAGGCCGGCCGCCGGGTGTATGACAACGTGCGGAAGTTCATTCTCTACATCTTCACCCACGCGGTCCCCGAAGTGGTGCCGTTCCTGGTGTTCGCGCTGTCCGGTGGTGCGATCCCGATGCCGCTCACCGTGCTGCAGATCCTCGCCGTCGATCTCGGCACCGACATCCTGCCCGCGCTGGCACTCGGCCGGGAGCGGGCCGAGCCCGGGCTGATGGACCGCCCGCCCCGCCCCCGCGGGCGCGGGGTCATCGACGGCGCGCTGCTCGCCCGCGCCTGGGGATTCCTCGGGGTGATCTCCGCCGTGCTGGTGCTGGGCGCGTTCCTGGTCGCGCTCGCCGCCGCGGGCTGGCACCTCGGCGTGCGGACCGGCCCGGGCAGTCCGCTCCGGCACGCCTATCAGCAGGCCGGCACGACGGCCTGGCTCGGGCTGGTCTGCTGCCAGATCGGCACCGCGTTCGCCGCCCGCACCGGCCACGCCTCGCTGCGCGAGATCGGGCCGTTCAGCAATCCGGCCCTGCTGGGCGGAATCGCGTTCGAGATCGCGTTCGCACTGGCGCTCGCCTATACGCCGTTCCTCCAGCCGGTCTTCGGCACCGCGGCGCCGGAACCCTGGCAACTGGCCCTGATCGCGCCGTTCCCCGTCGTCGTCTGGGGAGCCGACGAACTCCGCCGCGCCTGGCGGCGGCATACTTCCGGCCCGGCGTCGCATCCCCACGGCTGACGCCGATCAGCGGGCGTTCGGCCATCCACCGAGGCGCAGCCCGCGGCCGGATGTCCGATCCGGGTCCAACGCCCTCGCCGAAGATTCCTCCGGCCCTCCCCACCTGCCACAACCGCTCATACCGTGCACGGAAGTCCCTGCGACTCGACGACAGCGCGAGGTATGCCGTGCCGGTTCGACTGAAGTGTTTCCCGGCCTGCGTGAGCATGCTCTTGCCCAGCCTCTTCGCGCAGACGATCCGCGGCGAGAGCGGCCGGACGGGCCGGAACAGCTCGACCGGCGCGGTTTCGTGAACAGATCCGGCGCCACCTCTTCCCCGCACCGGACCAGCGTCGCGGCCACGTCTCGGCGGAAGGAGTAGACCATGACCAAGAAGAACACCGTGCTGGCCGGTGTCGACGGGTCGGACGCCGGCCGGGCGGCGCTGACGTGGGCCATCGACTGGGCGACGCGCACCGGGGCCGAAGTCGACGCGGTCACGGCATGGCTGTACGACCCGATGCTGGATGACCCGTCCCTGCATCGGACGAAGGTCGAGGCACGGCGGATCCATCTGCGGGAGCTGGAAGACCAGGTCGCCGCCGCACGGCCTGGTGTCGTGGTGCGCTGCGCCGTACCGGACGGTGACGCGGCGGACGTCCTCGTGGACCTGTCACGCGACGCCCAGTTGCTCGTGGTAGGCAGCCATGGAAAGGGGAAATGGCGGAACCTTCTGGTCGGCTCCGTCAGCGCGACCTGCCTGCGGCGGGCGCACTGCCCGGTCGTGGTGGTCCCGCCGCGCGCCTGGATGCCGGGCGGCCTGGTCGGCCAGCTGCTCGCCGGCACGCCGCGTCCGGCACCGCGGGAGTGACCGCGGTTCAGCGCACCGGCGCGGCATCCCGTTGCTGTCGCCCGGAATCTCAGCACACGCACGGAGGAACCGGGGCTAGGTCGGTCATTGTCATGTCAACCGCGTGCAACCCGGCGCCAGAGGGTCCCTAGTGGACCGTAGATGACAGGTGGCCCAGGTACGGTTCCAGCCTACCGCTGACGAGGGTGGCCTGGCATCTCGCGCGGGTCCTTGGTGCCATCGAGCGCCTCGTTCGGCCTCGACCCGGGCCAGCAGTGCCAG
This sequence comes from Amycolatopsis panacis, assembly GCF_003600245.1. NCBI lineage: Bacteria > Bacillati > Actinomycetota > Actinomycetes > Pseudonocardiales > Pseudonocardiaceae > Amycolatopsis > Amycolatopsis panacis. The sequence continues at coordinate 71,485 of NZ_QZFV01000069.1, read as the reverse complement.
ACGACCTCACGTCCTTCCCTCCGTTTCCGTCCGCGCCTCCGGCCTTCCTGCGCGCTGCATCGGGAGGTCCACGGCGGGGTCCTCCTGGTACCCGTGCAACCGCGCCAGCACGACCCGGACACCGCCACCGCATCGGCCGGACACCGCAAGCCGCGCCGCGCGCGGGAGGCGCCACGGGCCGGCGGGATCATGGATCGGCCGTGCCAGCCCGAGTCCCCGCACGGTCCACCGCCCGGACCCGGCTTGATCGCGTCCGGTGAACTCGATCGACACCGGGCGCCAGGCGGCCATCCGCGCCAGGACGCCGTCCTCCTCGGCCGGGATGAAGACATCGCCCCCGGCAAGCGGGAAACAGGCGAGCGGAACCGGCACGCGGCCGTCGATCGCGACGAGGCCGCAGCGGGGGCTGCCCTCCGGCTGCAGCAATCCGACGCATTCACGATGCGTCAACAGCACTCCCGCCATACCCCTGCCCCCTTCGCTGGGCTCAAGCGCTCGCAGGCCGGAATGCATACCGCCCGACGGGCCGAAGGTCCCACCAGGACGCCGTGGACCTTGGACCCTCCGCCGAGTCCGGCGGGCCCTGCGCGGGTGGTCGTCCCTGGCCGCGCCTCATCGTGCCTCGGCGATCCGGGATTCCGTGGTGTGCGGCCGGGAGACGAGGACCGGGCACGCGGCGTGATGGAGCAGAGCATGGCTGGTCGAGCCGAGCACCATGCCGGTGAAGCCACCACGGCCCCGGCTGCCGAGCACCATGAGGGAGGCGTCCGCGCTGCGATCCAGCAGCCGGTCCCGGGGCCGGTCCTGTTCGACGACCCGCTCGACAGGGATGTCCGGGTACCGCTCCCGCCAGCCGGCCAGCCGCTCGACGAGTACCTGCCGTTCGGCTTCCCGGATCGCGGCAGGGAAATCGCCGCGCTCTTCGCCGCAGAGCCGGCTCGCGCCGCCGTCCAGCCACGTGTGCAACGCGACGAGTGACACCTCGTGCAGTGAAGCCTCTTCGAAGGCCTGCGCGATCGCCGCTTCACTGAACGGGCTCCCGTCGACACCGACGACGACCGGTCCGCCCTCACGGCTCTGCCCGCGCACCACGACGACCGGGCACTGGGCGCGGGCCACCAGGTCGAGGTCCGGTGAACCGGCGAGCAGCCCGGACAAGGTGCCGGTCGGCTTCCCGAGGACAAGCAGGCACGCGTCCCCGGACGCGTGCCGCAGCGCGGTTTCCGGATCCGCCGGGCTCATCTCGGCCGTGATCCGCACACCTGGTTCCGCCGCCGCGAGATCGTCCCGGATCGTCCGCAGCAATTGCCCCGCGAGAGTTTCCTTCGTCTCGCGCCAGGCAACGGGTGTATGCGCCTTCGCACCGAACCCGCCGTCGCCGAAGCCGGATGCCATCAGCACGGTCAGCGGCGTGTGCCGCAGCTTGGCTTCCCGCGCGGCCCACTGCGCCGCCGCCGTGGCGGTCGCGCTCCCATCGACGCCGACGACGACAGGTTTCACGGCCGCCGCCCGGTGCCGAGGACCTCAGCGGAACCCCCGCACAAGCTCCGGGACCAGTGCCCGAGCCGCGTGGCGCGCACCGACCATGTGCGCGGCCGCACCCGGCCCCGGACCTTGAGCGGGGCCGATGACCACTCTCCGCCCCAGCGGACGGCCACCCCTTGCATCATCACGCTCGCTCCTGTCGGATCGCTCTGACCGGTCCCGTCGAGCCAACCCTGGATCGCCACCGTCGCACACCGGCCGCAAGGCATCCCGTGAAGGGACCAACGTCACCGGAAGCCGCCACTGCCGGAGGCACCAGTGCCGTCCACACCAGGCGCGGACGCGACCGGTCCTCGGCAGGCCGGCGTGCCGAGGACCGGTCCCTTCTCGCCGACCGTCCGTTCTTTCCCGGTGGGCCTCGCACGGCCGGTTCCGGCGGACCCCCCGGCGTACTGCTCGCCGGACACGCCGAGTGCTCCGGTGGCCTGCCGTGGAGCCGAACAGTCCGCAGCTGCCACAGCACTCGCCGACGACCTTCGGCCGCCGCGCTCCTGCGGCCGGCCCACGCCGTCGCCGTGCTCAGCAGGCGTCGGCGAAAGTCCTTCGGCCTGGGGAACTCCGGCCCTGCACCGGAAAACCGCCCCGTGCGACATTCGAGACCGGTATCGGACGAGACGACTAGGCAGGCCCGCCCCATGGAACGTGGACTCCCCGACGACTACACCGTCAAGACCGCGATCGCGATGGCGATCCGGGCCCCTTCGGTGCACAACTCCCAGCCCTGGCGCTGGGCCGTCGGCGCCCAGTCCCTCCATCTCTACACCGACCCGTCCCGGCAGCTCAGCCGAACGGATCCGGACGGCCGGGATCTCCTGCTCAGCTGCGGCGCGGCTCTGCACCACGCGCGCATCGCGTTCGCGGCGCTCGGCTGGCGTGCCGAGGTCCACAGACTGCCCAACGGCTCGGATCCGGACCATCTCGCCGCGCTCGAACTGCACCGGCACGAACCATCCCAGGACGAGATCGCGCTCGCCGCGGCGATTCCGCGCCGGCGCACCGATCGCCGCAGGCACAGCTCGTGGGAGGTGCCACGCAGGCATCTCGAAACCATCGCCGAGGACGCCGCGGGCGAAGGCGTCGTCCTCCGCGTGGCCGAGGACGCGGAGCGCTACTACCTCGCCGAGGCGATCGTCGCGGCGGCGCGACAGCACGACGCCGATCCTGCCTACCGGACCGAACTCGCCGCCTGGAGCGGCCGCCACGCCGCGCCGGACGGAGTCCCGGCGCGCAACGCCCCTGCCCCCGACCGCACCCCCGGCGCACTCCCGGACCGGCCCTTTTCCGATCCCCGGCTGCGCGAAGCACCGGGCGCGGCGGGCGAGGACGACGAAACCGTGCTCGTCGTGCTGGGCACGGCGTCCGACGACCGGCTTTCGCGTCTGCGGGCGGGCGAAGCCACCAGTGCCGTACTGCTCTCCGCGACCCGATTCGGCCTCGCGAGCTGCCCGCTGACCGAACCGCTCGAGATCCCGGACGTGCGGCGGGAGGTCCGGCAGCAAGTGCTCGGCGGCGTCTTCCCGCAGATGGTGCTGCGGCTGGGCTGGGCGCCGGCGAACGCCGATCCGCTGCCCGCGACCCCGCGCCGGGCAGTGGAGGAGGTCATGGCCCCGCTGGAGGCCACCGACCCGGCGAGGTGGCAGTGGCGCTGAACGAAGGAGCTTCCCGTGCCCTACTGGTATGACCACCCGATGGCCGGCTGGGTCGGCCCGGCGTTCCTGATCGTCGCGATCCTGATCGTGCTCGGCGCGGCCGTGACGATCACTGTGCTGCTGCGCCGCCTGCCGGCGTCCGCTTCGGACCGTGACGCGGCCTTTCGCATCCTGCGCGAGCGGTTCGCCCGCGGCGAAATCGATCAGGAGGAATACGACCGCCGCCGGGAGGCGTTGCGGCGCTGATCCCCCGAGATCCCGATAGACCGGCCATGGCCCGGCGCGCCACGGCCGGGTCGTGTGTTCTCCGCCGCCCGCGACCGGTGTGGCGGGCGTGCGTCGCCGCGCCCGGCATCATCGCGGCTACTCACCACAACACCGCCGGGGCACCAGCACGCGTGGTGGAACCGAACCGGCGAGGACCCGCTCTTCACGATTCCGCGGCCATGGGACGGGCCACGACGACCGGGCACAACGCGTAGGACAGGGCGGCCTGGCTGGTCGACCCGAGCAGCAGCCCCGCCAGCCCGCCGCGGCCGCGGCCGCCGACCACGAGCAGCTGAGCGCCGTCCGCGAGATCGAGCAGGCCCTCCGCCGGGTGGCCGCGCACGACCACCCGGCGCACCGGCACCTCCGGGTACTTCTCCGCCCAGCCCGCCAGCCGCTCGGCCAGAATCTCTTCCGCTCCCCGCTCGGCTCCGCCATCGAAGGTCCAGTGATTCTCCTCGAAGAGCGCCGACAGGAGCCGATCGTCCCAGCAATGCACGGCGGTGAGCGGAGCGTTCCGCCACGCTGCTTCGTCAAACGCGATAGCGAGGGCACGCTCACTCGCCGGCGAGCCGTCGACACCGGCCACGATCGGACCGGTCGCCGGCGCCTCCTCCTCGGCAACGTGCGGGCGCACCACCGCCACCGGGCACTTCCCCTGCGCTGCGAGGGAAAGCGCCACAGAACCGGGCAGGATCCGTCCCCGCACCCTTGCCTGCGGGCTGCCGAGCACAAGCAGAGCCGCGTCCTCCGCCACGGTGGCGAGCCACTCCGGCACGCGACCCCGGCGCAGCACCGGTTCCGGCCGCAGGTCCGGAGCTACCTCCTGGACCACTTCGACCGCCCTGCGGAGAATCCGGTGCCCCCGGGCCGCCAGCACATGCTCGATGTCCTTCCCGGCCGGCTCCAGGTGGGGAAAGCCGGACCACGGATCTTCGAGGACGTGCACGATCCGCAATTCGCGCTTCCGCTGCCGAGCGGCCCGCGCCGCCCAGCGCAGGGCTCGTGCCGCCGCGGGCGAGCCGTCGGTACCCGCGACGAGCGCGGTCGGGAAGTCGGGCATCGAGTCACCTTTCCTTGCCGGGCACAGGTTTCGCTGTCGCACAGTAGAGGCCGGCACCGGTGGGCGGCAGCGGCATCGGACTCCCGGAGCGGGGACCTTCGGCCTTTGCGTCCCCGCTCCGGTGCGTGGGCCGGCCCGCCACGGTGGTCGTGATCGACCCCAGCCCGCGCGGCCGCGGGTCGCGAAGGAGGCCGACGCCCACACCCCCTGGTCCAGCAGGTCAAAGCCGACGGTGTGCGATACGAGCGAAGAACCCGGCGGGCACTCCGCCAGGACAGCGGAGCGCCCGGCAGCCGGCGGTCGCGGGGAAGGACCGGCGGTCAGGGCCGGTGGATGGACCGCTTCCCGAAAAGACCGCCCGCCGGCGGGACGTCCGGGTCAGGATGCCGGTCGTCCCGGGTCGCGGCGAGCCGCGCGCGTACCTCGACCACGCCGTCCACCCGCCGGATCAGTGCTTCCATCAGCGGGATCATGCTGTACCGTTCGACCGCGCCGTCGATGGTGACGATCCCCTGGTGCACCGAGACGAAGAAGGCCGCGGGATCCACGCACATCTCCCGTTCGAGTACCTCATCGCGCACCTCGTCCCGGATCTGGTTGTCCGCTCGCAGGAACACCCGCAGCAGATCGGCCCGGGTGACGATCCCCGCGAGTGCGCCGTGCTCGTCCACGACCGGCAGCCGGTGCACCCGATGGTCCTCCATCAGTTGCGCCGCGCGCACGATGTCGTCGTCCGCGCCCACCGTGATCGCGGGGCGGCTCATCAGGTCGCCCGCGAACACCGCGTCGCCCTTGCGCCGGTTGCGGCGGGCCCGCGAGCCGAAGCCGCGGTGCGCCACCTTCCGCTCCAGTAGATCACCGCGGGACACCACGCCCAGAACGTGCCCGCCGGTGTCCACCACCGGGGCACCGCCCACGCCACGCTCCTCCAGCAGGACCGCGACCGCCTTGAACGGCGTCTCCGGACCGACGCCGGCCACGTCGGTCGTCATGACCGAGCGGACTCGATGCTGTGCTGTCATCTCTGCTCCTCACCCCACCGGGACCGGGCTGATCGCCGAAGGTCCCTTGATGCGCCGTGGTCATGGCTGTCTTCTCCACTCGGGTTCATTCGGGCCCTCGCGCAGCAGGACGCGACGTTCGGCCGCGGCGATCGCGTGCCGCGCGGCGCCGATCGCGTCCGGGTTGACCGAGATGGAGGTGATGCCGGCTTTGACGAGATGGTCGGTGAACTCCGCGTTCACCGACGGTGCCTGGCCGCACAGGGAGGAGGTGATGCCCCTGGCGTTCGCGATGCCGACGATCCTGGTGATCGCGTCCAGGACCGCCGGGTCCGCCTCGTCGAACAGTTCCGCGCAGACCGTGGAATCGCGGTCGACCCCGAGCATCAGCTGGGTCAGGTCGTTGCTGCCGATCGAAACCCCGTCGAGGCCCAGACCGGCGTATTCCGGCAGCCAGTACACGACCGATGGGACCTCGGCCATCACCCATCGGCGCAGCCCGCGCTGCCGGCCGAGCGGGCTCGCGTCCACCACCTCCAGGCACGCCTCCAGTTCCCACTTGGTACGCACGAACGGGATCATCAGGTGCAGGTTCGGGCTCCGCTCGCGCACCCGGGCCAGCGTACGCAGCTCCAGCGCGAAAAGGTCGGGCTCACGCAGATACCGGTAACAGCCCCGGTAGCCGATCATCGGGTTGTTCTCCACGGGTTCGAAAGCCTCGCCGCCGTCGAGTCCACGGAACTCGTTGCTGCGCAGATCCGTGGCCCGGTAGACGACCGGACGGGAACCGAACGCCGTGGTGATCCGGAGCAGGGATTCCGCCATCGAGTCCACGAAGGACTCTTCCTCGCCGCGGGCGAGCAGATCCCGGGGGTGCCGGCCACGCAGCGCCGTGGTGAGCAGGAACTCCGCCCGCAGCAGGCCGACGCCGTCGACCGCGCCGGCCGCGACTTCCTCGGCGTGCTCCGGCATCGCGAGGTTCACATACAGGCGGGTTCCGATCGTTTCCGCGGCAGGCGCCACGGCGACCGGGGCCGTGTGGGCCGCCTGACGCGTCACCGCGCCCGCCCGTACCTCGCCCTTCGCGCCGTCGACAGTCACCAAAGTGCGCTCCGCCAGCACCCTGGTGGCGTCTCCGGTGCCGACCACGCACGGGACGCCGAGTTCCCGGGCGACCACGGCAGCGTGACAGGTCATCCCGCCGCCGTCGGTCACCAGAGCCGCGGCCCGCCGGATCGCCGGCACCCAGTCCGGCGTGGTCATTCGAGCGACAAGGACTTCGCCGTCCCGCAACGAGCGGGCCTCGGCAGGATCCCGCAAGACCCGGACCGCGCCGCTGGCCACTCCCGGCGAAGCGGCGAGACCGGTCACCAGTGCCCCTGTTCCCCCTTCTCGTTCCGGAGGCAGCGTGGTGATCGGGCGCGACTGCACGACCCACGTCTTGTGGCCGGCGATCGCGAACTCGATGTCCTGGGGCACGCCGTAGTGATCCTCCACCCGGGAGGCGAGCCGGGTGAGCTCGAGCACGGTCGCGTCGTCGAGCACCCGGCGACCGCCGGCTTGCGCCCGCAGCGCGATCTTCACGTCACCGCCACCGGCTTCGGCGATGATCTTGTGCGTCTGGGTGCCTATCCTCGCGCTCAGCACACGCAGGTCCGCTTTCGCCACCACATAGGTGTCCGGTTCCACCGCGCCGCTGACGATCGCCTCGCCCTGCCCGAACACCGCTTCCACGACGACCCGGTCCCGATCGCCGGTGCGCGGATCGGCCGTGAAGATCACCCCGGAACACTCGGCCTCGACCATCCGCTGCACGACGACCGCGATGGCCGGTTCGCCGGTGAATCCGCGACTCGCGCGATAGCTCACGACCCGCGGCGAGAACAGCGAGGCCCAGCAATCGACGACCCGCCGCGCGAGCGTCGGCTCGTCGAGCACGTTGGTATAGCTGGCGTTCATCCCGGCGAACGAGGCTTCGGCCCCGTCCTCACCGGTCGCCGACGAGCGGACAGCCACCCCGGACCGGGCCTCCAGTCCGGTGTACGCCGCCTCCACGGCCTTCTTCAGTTCCGGCGTCAGCCCGGCCCCACGCACCAGTTCGCGCAACCGGTCGCAGGCGGACGCGAGCGCGCCGGAATCGTCCACAGTGGTCAAAGCCTTCGCGTGCAGGCCGGCGACCTCGGCGCGGACGCCGGCGGCCTCCAGCGCCGTCCAGTAGGCGTCCCGGGTGAGCACGAATCCCGCGGGAACCGGGTATCCGGCGGCGAGCAGCTCACCGAGATTGGCGCCCTTGCCACCCGCGGTCTCCGCGTCGGCAAGGCTCAGCTCCGCCAGATTTCGCAGCATTGACATGGCGATTTCTCCTTGCACGCACCATCAGGCGCGGTGGTGGGACGCGATCGGGAGGCAGCGCGAGGTTCCGGAGCGCCGCCACGCGAGCCGGCGGGGTGCCCAGGGCACGCCGGGAACAGCGTGTGGGCGAGGCCACGGGCGGGTGAGCACGACCACCGTGGGCTCGAAAGAAGCACGCTCCCCGCCCACCGGTCCGGCGCGAACCGGTGGGCGGGCACCGGCCCGCCCACCGCCGGATCACTCACGCACGCGCGACGTGGATCTTGACCTGCTTCTCGTGCGGGTGTTCCGTCAGCGGCATCGAGATCTCGAGGATTCCGTTGACGTAGTTCGCGCTGACCTTCGTGTCCTCCGCACCGGCCGGGAGCGTGACCGTACGGCGGAACTTGCCGTAGTAGAACTCACTGTGGCCATCGGCGTCCTCGTTCGCCTCGCGCTCCGCCTCGATCGTCAGCATCCCGTCGTGCGTCGTCACCGAGATGTGCTTCTCCGGGTCGATGCCCGGCAGTTCGGCGCGCATCGTGTAGCGCCCTTCCGCCGTGGTCTCCTCGATGCGCACCGGGTTGTGCTCGCCGAACGGCCACGGCCGCTCCAACCAGGCGGCGATGCTCGGCAACGTCAGCCGGGAACCGGGCAACATGGAAGTCATGCTCACTCCTCTCCTCGCGAACGGTGTCGCACCTTCAGGCAACTCCGGGCGCCCACCGTGGCGACGCGGCCGGACTGCCCGAACCCGAGGGACGAAGGTCACCGCTCGGCGCCACCCTGGTCCAGCCGGAACGGCGGATACGCGTCGGTGAGCAACGACGCGTAGGCGGCCACGCGCAGCGTCCACCGGTCCATCCCGAGCACGAAATCGAACACCGGCCGGGGGTATCTCCCGGTGAACAGCAGGACCACAGCCGCGACGAGCACCAGGACGCCGATGAGCCCGCCGTCCCAGCCCGCCCCGGCACCGGGATGCGCGGCGAACCCGCCGGCGCCGGTGAACAGGGCCACCACGAACGCGTGGGGCAGGACGAGCAGCCACCACTTCACCAGCACCAGGCCGCGGGAAAGCCGGTCCGGATACGCGACGTCCAGCCGTGCGGGATAGGCCACGTCGGCCGACCAGGTGAACGGCGGGTAGCGGTCGGTGCCCAGCGCGGCGTAGCCGTAGTAGTGCACCCGCCAGCTCCAGCGCAGGACGCCCACGGTGAACGCGAAGAGCGGACGGGGATACCTGCCGGTGATGAGGATCGCGAACAACGCGCAGAGCCCGACGACCGGATAGGCCAGCCACAGCACCGCGAGTACGACCCAATGGGGCACCAGCAGGAGCCATTTCACCAGCCACAGCCAGCGCGAGAGCGGCTCATCGAGGTCGGCTTCGACCCGTACCGGGTAAGCCGACGTCACGACGAACCCCCCGGAGCAGCCGGCGTCGCGGTGAGCTGCCGCGCGATCTCCCGGGCCCAGGACCGGACAGTGGGCCGAGACCGGTGGTCACCTTCCGGACGGTACCGGGCCGTGCGCACTGTCCGCTGGTCGAAGGACCTGCGCGCCCGGTCGATCGTTCGGCCGACAGGGCGATGCTCGGGCGCGGAGAGCGAGTTCTCCCCCGGACGCCGGTCCCGGATCCGCCCGCTCGGGAACAGCCATACCGGGAATCCCGCGGATTCCGATCCGCAGGTGCGTCCGGGCGTCCGCGCGGCGGGCCAGTGTCCGAAGTAGACGGCATTGCCCGGCACTACCACGCCGTGCCCCGTCAACGACGCGAAGCGGGCGGGATCGCGGGCCGTCACCTCCACGGGCAGGAATGCTCCCCGCGGCGCCGCGCGCGACGCATCGGCGAGCCTTTCCGTGGTCTCCCAAGTCGCCCCACGCCGGGGCGCTGCCACGGCGATCCTCATGATGATCAGCCTCCCGGCGGCTCCCGTCCGGTGCCGCTCATCCACGGTGGGCGGGTGGTGGCGGCGGCCCACAGGGCAGGAAGTCCTTTCCGGCTGGGACGAAATCGTGGGCGGGAAGGCCCGCCCGGCCCTGGCGGGGAGCCGGTCCACGGCCGAGCCTGGTACCGGCATCGATCCGGAGGCAACCATGATGGAGCAGGAATCCCGGGCCGCCGACCTGCTCGGCGACCGGTTCGTCCCGAACCCCCATTTCTCCCTCGTGCGGCACGTGATCGTCGACGCGCCCGTCGAGCAGACCTACACCGCGGCCCGCGCGCTCGATCTCACCGAGATCCACAGCGGACTCGTGACGGCCGCGAGCCGGCTCCGCGCCCTGCCGGCCCGCTGGCGCGGCCGGCACCACGGCCCGCCCCGCCGGCCGACCCGGCTGACCGTCGACGACCTCGCCGCCGGCTCCGACTGGGTCCTGCTCGGCGAACATCCCGGCACCGAGTTCGCGGTCGGAGTGGCCGGGAAATTCTGGCGGCCCGTCGTCACCTGGCGGCGAGTCGGGCCGGCGGAGTTCGCCGCCTTCGCCGAGCCCGGCTACGGGAAGCTGGTGTTGACCTTCGGCGTGCGGCCCTATGGTCCTCATCGGAGCCTGCTGACGATCGACACCCGCGTACAGCTGACGGATCCGCCCAGCTGGCTCAAGTTCCGGCGGTATTGGCGCGTGGCGGCCCCGTTCGCCCAGCTCGCGCACACCGCCTTGCTGCGAGCGATCGCATCGGACGCGCGGCAACGGACCCTCGCCGCCTATCACCGGCCAGACGGCGACTGACCAGGATGGCTCCCGCCGCGGACGGCCGGGCTCGGGTGCACGATGGCGGGGCCCGTTCCTGTGACATCCTCGTTCTGCGTCCTGCCCGATCCGCTCGGTCAGTCCGTGTGCAGCACCGCGGCTCCGGTGACCCGGCCTGCGGCGAGATCGGTCAACGCCTGCGCGGCCTCGGAAAGAGCATAGGCCGTCGTGCTGACGTGCACGTGGCGCGCAACCAGGCGATACCGACCCGGTCCCCGGGCGAGAAACCACCCAGCCCGCACGTCACCACCTCGCCGACAACCTCGTGCCCCGGAATCACCCCCGGTGCGCGCACCGGCAGATCTCCTTCCGCGACAGGCAAATCCGTGCGGCACACCCCGCACACGCGCACCCGCACCAGAAGTTCCCCGGGGCCGGCACCGGCAACCGCTCCCCGACCAACGGCCGCCCGACGATCGGCCCCGGCTCGCGCACACGCCAGCCCCACATCCGCTCCATCAAAACCACCCCTCTCACCCCGCGCTCATCATCAACCACGATGACCTCACGTCGGCTCCACATGCGACGTCCGCAGGTCCCCCCGCCCGAGGACATTCGGCACTTCCGCCGGGACGAGCCGGGCCGCACAGTGACCCGATGGCCGCACCCACCCATAGCACCACACGCCGGACGGTGACAGCCGCGATCCTCGTACTGCTCGTGGCCGCGAACGCCCTCCGCAATGGCCGACACCGGAAGTCCGGGTAACCATGTCGCGTACCGCTCGTCCGGGGCCGCCACCCACGCCGCCGCCCCCGCCGCCCGGCCCCCGGCACCGCGCGGGCCTGCTCGGCTGGCTGGTCACCACCGCCGGCGTGGCCGGCATCGTCCTGCTCATCGTCACGCCCATGCTCCGGACGTCGCAGAGCGCGGCCCTCACCTACTCCGAGCTGCTGGCCAAAGTCGACCAGAACCAGGTCTCGGCGATCACGGTCGACAGTGCCGGCGCGGTCAACGGGAGCTACCGGGACGGGAAAAGCTTCACCAGCCAGCTGCCGACCGCGCTCGCGGACCCCCGTCTCACGACGGCGCTGACGGCGAAGAACGTGGCGATCACCGGGGAGAAATCCACGGGGAGCGGCGACGTGCTCACCTCGCTGCTGGGCTACCTGCCGATCCTGCTCGTCTTCGGGCTCCTCTGGTGGGCCGGCCGCCGCGCTCTCGCCGGCACCGGCGGAGCGGCCGGACTGGGTGGTATGGGCGGTTTTGGCCGGTCGAAGGCCCGGATCATCGAGGCGCAGCGACCGACCACCCGGTTCGCCGACGTGGCCGGGTACGAAGGGGTGAAGCAGGAGATCAGCGAGGTGGTGGACTTCCTGCGCGATCCCTCGCGCTACGCCGCGGCCGGGGCGAAGGGGCCGCGAGGCGTGCTCATGATCGGCCCGCCCGGAACCGGGAAGACACTTCTCGCACGAGCGGTCGCCGGGGAGGCGAGCGTGCCCTTTCTGTCGATCACCGGGTCCGCGTTCGTGGAGATGTTCGTCGGGGTCGGCGCCTCCCGTGTGCGGGACCTGTTCTCCCAGGCTCGTGATCGCGCACCGTCCATCATCTTCATCGACGAGATCGACGCCGTGGGCAGCCGCCGTGGCCCCGGTGGCATGGGCGGGCACGAGGAACGGGAGCAGACCCTCAACCAGCTGCTCGCCGAGATGGACGGCTTCGACCAGAGCACCGGCATCGTCGTCCTGGCCGCCACGAACCGGCCGGAAACGCTCGACGCGGCGCTGCTGCGGCCCGGCCGGTTCGACCGGCAGGTGGCGGTGCCCCTGCCGAACCAGGCGGAGCGCGCCGCGATCCTCGCCGTGCACATCGACGACAAGCGGCTCGCCCCGGACGTCGACCTGACCGTGGTGGCACGCGGGACACCCGGCTTCTCCGGCGCCGACCTGGCCAACCTGGTCAACGAGGCGGCGATCAACGCTGTCCGGGACTCCCGGACCACCCTCACCGCGGCCGACTTCGGTACCGCCCGCGACCGGGTACTCCTTGGCCGGCGCGACGCCTCCAACGCGCTCCTGCCCGAGGAACGTCACTCGGTCGCGGTACACGAATCCGGGCACGCACTCGTCGCCGCGTTGTGCGAGCACGCCGACCCGGTCGCGAAGGTGACGATCCTGCCGGCGGGTATGGCGCTCGGAGCCACCGAGCAGCTGCCGGAGGCGGAACGTCACCTGTACTCCGAAGCCCATCTGGCCGATCTGCTCGCCGTCCGGCTGGGCGGGCGGGCCGCCGAGATACTCGTGCTCGGGCAGGCATCCACCGGCGCCGCCGACGATCTCGCCGGGGCTACGGCGGTGGCCTCGAAGATGGTCATCGAGTTCGGTCTCTCCCCCGCGCTCGGCCCGATCGGCTACGGGCACAGCAGCGTCCCGATGGGCACCGACGACCGCGCCGAACCGCCGGGCCGTCCGTACTCCGAGCAGACGCAGCGAGTCGTGGACGAAGAGATCGCCCGGTTGGTCCGCGAGGGCGAGGCCCGCGCGCTCGCGCTGCTCCGGCAGCACCGTGAGGCGCTCGACCGTCTCGCGGCCCGGCTGCAAGAGGAGGAGACGGTCGACGGGAGCGTTGTCCGAGCCATCCTTCGCGACTCCGGTGGGCACCCCGCGACGAGGCCGGAAATCCCGGCGCACCAAGGATATCTTCCCGCCGCCGGAGGCTTGGCGACCGCCCGGAACCGAGCCCGGTGACCCTGTCTCCCGGCGGGGAGAGCACCGAGCCGGACCGGCGAACCGCCCCTCCTGCCTGGACCACGGCGAGAGGCCCGCGACCGCGAGCGAACAGTCCCGGGGGAAGGGTCCGCGGACCCCGGCCCGGGGAACTTCGCCTCTGTCGCGTCCCACGACCGGCGCCGACCGTGGGAAGGAGCTGTTCCGGAAGGAGAAACGATGACCGGTCATCCCGATCCGCTCGCCCGGGCACACCAGACCGCGCAACGCTGGTATGCCGCCATCGCCAGGCACCTGGACACCCAGGATCTCCCTTATGTTCACCGGGTGGTACGCACCTGGCTGCACCTCGTCCGCGACCGGCTCACCGTCGACAGCGCGGCGCATTTCGCCGCACAGCTGCCCGAACTGCTGCGGGGCATCTACTTCGACGGGTGGAACCCCGGCCGGGCACCGACCCGCTACGACGCCGCCGCGTTCGTCGCCCGGTTCGCGAGCGAGGCCACCATCAGCCCCTCCGACGTGCCACCGACCGCCAGTGCGATCTCCGCCGCGTTCGCCCGGTTGTGCTCGCCCGGTCAGCTCGAGCACGTCTTCACCCTGCTACCGGAAAGCCTCCGGGCGCAGCTCGACGGCGCCCAGGTCACCCCGGACCGGCCACCGCGCCCGGCTTCCGCCGAACATCTCCGCGTCAACGCGCTCGAAGACCAGGTGGCGACGTTGACCGACGCGCTCGGCACGCTCGCGCGCGGCCTGGAACTGCTTCCCGACGGTGAGCCCAGCGCGGACCGGGCGGCGAAAGCCGCCCAGGAAGCACACCGGATCCTGCTGGCGCAAGAGGACGTCCCGACCTGACTCGCGGTGACCGCGCCACTCCGGATTCGATCCATTGTGGACACCCCGGCCCGCGAACCGAACCCCGGCCCGGGGTGACACGTTCGCGACGACCATCGTCGACCCCGACATGCCGGCCTCACGGGTGGATCCGCTTCGGCTGCTCAGCGAACCGCTCTTGCCGCCACCGCCGGTACCGATAGGGATTCACACGGCGGCCCGTCGGCGAGCAAGGTCGCGGTGCCGCGCGGCCGGCCGCGCCGCGGAGATCTGCTGTGGACCGACGGAGACCACCGAAAGAGAGTGCCCCCGTTGCCCGGCCGCACCGGACGATCAGCGCGCCGGCTCCCGGATATCAGTCACCTCCGCCATCGAGCGGCACCCGGTCGTCCGCACCGAGTAGCCCTATCCGGAACGCAGCAAAGCACGAGCGTGGCCCAGCCCCCGGACAACTCCGGAAGCGGGCCGACGAATGATGTCGTCAGCCCATCCACCGTCGCGGCGAGCAGGACCGGCCGCAAGACGAGTCCGCACGCATCCCGCGGCCGTTCCCCGATCATCGGCCGGCGAAAGGGACCCGCTCGAACGGACGCGGCGACACAACCGGAATTCTCCGCAGAAGACCGCGACGACACCACCGGCGGGACCCTCGTCACCGGCCCGAACGCGGCAGTCGGCACACCGTCCGAACCGCCCACCGGACGCCCCGTCCACTACTCCGCCTCCACACGGAGCTCCGGATGCATCCGCTGCTCATGCTCGGCCTGCCGGACCAGAGCGGCCACGCGGGAGTAACGCCCACCCGTGCGCTCTCAGCACAGGACCCGTTCCCCGGGGGAGGGCACGACCGCGCACCAGTTCTCCTCGGCGTGCAGGGTCCTGGCCAGCACCGTGGCACGGGCCGGTTCGCCGAGCACGAACGCCGTGCCCGGGACAGGACCGGCCGCCGCCCAGGCCAGGAATTCCCGATCGCGGGCGGTCACGCCGAAATCGCCGATCCGGGTGATCTCGGCCCGGGCCGGCAGGTACCGCCCCAGCAGCTTCACCTGTCGCGCGCCCGCCGTCAGCCGGGCCGCCGGAGTTTCCGGCGCGACAGGGCCGGCGAACACCACCGCGTGCCTCGGGTCCGGCAGCATCCGGGCCAGCAAGGCCCTGGCCCGGCCGGCCGCTCCCGACTCCGGCCCGGCCAGCACCACGTGCGGCGCGCCCGGAGTGGCCACCGTGGGCCGGATCGCCGGCTCCAGGGCGCTGTCGCGCACGATCGGCAGCCGCGGGGCCGCGCCCTCGGCCATCAGCTCGGCCAAGGTCGCCTCGACGACCGCGACCGGCCCACCCCCGGACACCGCGATCAGGACGCTGCCGCCGCGTGCCACCGCGCGGTGCACCACCCCGGCCAGTCTTCCCGCGTCGGGTGCCTCGCCGTCGTGATACGGCGGCACGGTCAGGACCACCGTGTCCGCACTCGGCCTGGGCTCGGGTTTGACACCCAGCACCGGCGCGAACAGCGCGACGCGCTCCCCGACTCTCAAGCGGGCCCAGCTCGCACCGGCGACACCGCCGGCGTCGCCGAACTCCAGCCGGAGCCCTGGCCCGAAAGCACCTGGATCGGGACAGGTCAGCAACGCGGCGGCACGTTTCGCCTCCACCTCACCGAACGCCGCGGCCGATCCGGGCCAGCCCACAGCCGCGGCCTCCCTCTCGTCCTCGATGTTCGCGCGGGCCGCTTCCGCCAGAATCGGCGGCACCAGCGCGATGGTCCGCGCCGAGGCGTACACAGGTCCCGCCCAGCCGCGTCCCGCCAGAACCGGCAGACCGCCGCACCGCGCGAGCGTCGCGTCCGGCAGGACGACCGCGTCCAGGCCGGACGGTCGCGGCCCCTCGCCACCACAGCCCCACAGGATCCGGTTCTCCGGCGTCTCGATCAGGACCCCGGCCCCGGTGAAGGTCAGCAGCACGCTCCCGCCTCCTCACGCAGTCAGGTCGCGCCGGCCGAAGGCGGCGAATCCCACCCCGCCGAGCACCACGGCCACCGCGGCCAGCCACAGCAGCGGCCCGGCCGGCACAGCCGAACCCGGCAGACGCGGCAGGTGCGCATACGGCGAGATCCCCCATACCCACCTGGGGAAGTGGAACAACGAACCGAACTCCCCGAGCACCAGGAAGGCCGCCAGCGCCGCCCAGCCGAACCAGCCCGCCCGCGGCGCGCGCCCGAATACCGCCAGCGCCAACCCGGTAAGCACCCACACCGCAGGCAACTGCACCAGCGACGCACCGGACAGCCGCACCAGTTCCGCCCCGACGTCGCCCTCCCGCGCACCCCGGACCAGACCGGCTCCGAGCCCCGCCAGCAACAGCGGAATCGCCGTCCCGGCCAGGACGATCACCAGAGAGCCCGACAGCAGGCGCCGACGCGAGAGCGGCGCCGCCAGCAACGGCGCCAGGCGCCCGGCGTGTTCCTCCGTTCGCAACCGTCCGATGAGGACGATCGCGAACGCGGACACGAGCACTCCGGATACCCCGAACTCAGCGGCCAGGAAGGCGTCGGTCAGCGCCTGCTGACCGCCCAGCGCGGCGATCATCCGCCGCGCCTGGCCGGTGGCGAAGAAGGGGCCGAGCGAACCGGCGAGGCTGCCCGCGACCAGCCCGAGCGCCACGAAGATCATGGTCCACGCCAGAACCGCGCTCCGGTCCAGCCGCCAGAACAGCCCACCGGACCGGACAGGAACCGGCCCGCCCGATCCGCTCCGCGCCGGGTGGTGACCAGGCCGCCGCCCAGCTCACGCCCGCGCGAGAGCGAGATCGCGGCCACGCCGGCCAGGACCAGCGTCCCGAGCGGCAGGGTCAGCACCCACCAGCGGTCGCCGGCGTAGGGTTCCGCCAGGCCCGGCCAGCCGACCGGGGACAGCCAGGACAGCCATTTCGGGCCGGCCGTGTCGCCGGCCGCCCGCAGCAGGTAAGCCGCCACCAGCATGGTCAGCGTCGCCTCGGACGCTGCTCGCGCGCCCCGGCTGAGCTGCGCCATGACGGCCGCGAACCCACCGAAAACCAGGCCGGTCGCCGTCCAGCCGAGCCCGAACACGAACGAGCCACCGGCCGGCAGGCCGGCGAGCACCAGGCCGAGCGCCGCACCAAGGCCGAGCCCGGTGGCGGTCGCCCCGAGAGCCGCCCCGGCCGCGGCGAGACCGGCGTACCGGCCCACCGCGGCGCCACGGAGCAACTCCCATCGCCCTGACTCCTCGTCCGCCCGGGTGTGCCGCACGACGGTGAGTGTCGTCAGCACGGCCACCACAGCAGCGCCGAACATGGTCAGCTTGAACACCGCGGTCGCCCCTTCGGTGGGCTGCGAGACCGGCCCGTACAGCGCCACCAGTGCGGGCACCCCGTTGATCGCCGCCACTGCGGAAGCACGGTCCGCCGCGGTCGGGTATACCCCGGCGGTCGCAGCCGCGGCCCCGGCGGTCGTCACCGCCGCGACGACTGTCCACACGGGAATGCGCACCCGGTCCCGCCGCAGCGCCAGCCGAAGCAGGCCCCCGGCCCCGGCCAGCCCGTTCACCCCGCCACCGCTTCCGGCTCCCGGTAGTGCCGGAGGAACAGCTCCTCCAGTGTCGGCGGCCGGCTCACGAGGTTGCGCACCCCGCGGCGGCTCAGCTCCCCGAGCACCGCCGCCAGCTCGCCGTTGTCGACGGTCAGCCGTACCTCACCGTCCACCGCGGCGAGATCGTGCACGCCCGGCAGCCGAGCCAGCCCGTCGACCGGCCCGCCGAGCCGGACGGTCAGCGCGGTCCGCGTCAGATGCCGGAGCTGATCGAGACTGCCGCTGTCGACGACTCTTCCCGCGCGCAGGATGCTCACCCGGTCGCACAACGCCTCGGCCTCGGCCAGGATGTGGCTGGACAGCAGGACCGTACGGCCACGATCGCGTTCCTCGCGCACGCACCGCCGGAACTGCTCGGCCATCAGCGGGTCGAGCCCCGCGGTCGGCTCGTCCAGCAGCAGCAGTTCCGCGTCCGCCGCCAGCGCGGCCACCACCGCGACCTTCTGCCGGTTGCCCTTCGAGTAGGCCCGGACCCGGGTGGCCGGATCCAGCTCGAACAGCTGCAGGTACCGCCTCCGCCGCAGCGGGTCGAGCCCGCCGCGCAGCCGGCCCAGCAGGTCGATCGTCTCCCCGCCGGTCAGATTCGGCCAGAGCGCCACGTCACCCGGTACATACGCCAGACGCCGGTGCAACGCCACCGCGTCCCGCCACGGATCGCCGCCGAACAGGCGCATCCTGCCCGCGTCGGCACGCAGCAGGCCGAGCAGCAGCCGCAACGTGGTCGTCTTGCCCGCCCCGTTCGGCCCCAGGAAGCCGTGCACCTCTCCTGCGGCCACAGTCAGGTCGAGCCCGGCCAAGGCGCAGGTACGGCCGAATGTCTTGCGCAGACCCGAAATGTCGATCACGGGAGCCGAGGATCGTACGTCGGTCATGCCGGTCCTCCCCAGGAATCATCGATGATGAGCTCGCCGGGCGGGCGCCGCGGGGACGGCGGCGACGGCAGCTCCGGACGTCCGAAGCGCAGGATCACCTGTGGCAGGCCGGGCAACCGCAGGCGCTCGACCAGCGCGTCGCGTACTCCGGCCAGGTGCAGCGGCTGGGTGAGCACCGAGCCGGCGAGGCCGCGCGCCGTCGCCTCCAGCCAGGCCCGCTCCAGCGCGATGCCCGCCCCGACCACGTCCGGCCGGGCATCGGTGTGGGTACAGAGCAAGACAAGCCGCTCCGCCGCGAGCCAGGCCGCGAGACGCGCGTCGTCCGGGACCGGGGTGTCCCGGCGTACCAGGCCGGCGTAGGGCGGCGGCCCAGTGCCGAAAGCCGCTTCCGGGATTCCGTCCCCGACCGCGGTGCTGCCCTCGGTGTGCGCGGTCCAGACAGCCAGCTCCCGCTGGTATGCCGCGTCCGCGCGGTACACCCTGGTGGCGAACCCCATCAGTTCTGCCAGTGCCATAAGGTCGCACGGCTCGGCCACGTAGGTGCCGGGCAGCTCGGCGGCCGCGGTCACCGCCGCGAAATCCGCCTCGCCGACCGGGTCCGCCGAGAACCGCGCCCGATGGCTGTGCCGCCGCCCGATCGCCCGGTACCGGGCGAGACCGGTGTATGTCGGCCGCTGGCCACGTCCGATGTGGACAGTCGCGACGAGGGGGCCTTCCGCCGCACGCACCGTCGTGACCGTCCGGCCGAGCACCGCGAGTGCGAGCTCGACATGCGCGAGCGCCGCGCCGCAGGACAGCAGCCGGTCCCGGCCGTCCGGGTCGTGGCCGGGCACCGCGAGGTCGGTGCGCTCGATCAGGTCCACGTCGGACTCCCGGATCCGCAGCCGCCAGGGCTGGGTGTTGTGGACCGAGGGAGCCCGGCTCACCGCGCGGGCGAGCACCTCACGCTCGGACGGGGTCAGGGCCGTGGTGATCATGGTCGCTCCCGGAACCGGGGACCTTCGCCCCGTACGCCTCATGCTCACCCGGAACGTGCCCCGTCCGCCGGGGCACAAAGTCCCCGGCGACCCGCCGGACGGCCCCGCCCCGGCCCGTCCGGGCGAAAGTCCCCGGCTGAGGGGAAACCCGGCTCCGCCGGACGGACGCGGCACCAGGCGAGAGTCGGACAGGACAGGACAGGACCGACGAGCCGAAAGCAGCCCGCCATGGATTGTGGACTCCCCGACGACCTCACCGTCCGCAGCGCGGTCGCTTTGGCCACCCGCGCGCCCTCGGTGCACAACACGCAACCGTGGCGCTGGGCCGCCGGCCACCGATCCCCGCGCCTGTTCGCGGATCCGGCCCGATGGCTGCCCGGAACCGACCCTGACGGGCGGGATCTGCTGATCAGCTGCGGCGCCGCACTGCATCACCTTCGCGTCGCCTTCGCCGCGCTCGGCTGGTACGCGCAGGTCCACCGCCTGCCCACCCGGACGAGCCGGAGCACTTGGCCGCGCTCCAATTCCGGCGGAACGAACCACTGTTCGGCAAGCTCGTCACCTGTGCCGCCGATGCGGGCCTGCTCGCGGCGGCGCTCGAGGAGGCGATCTTCCGCTCGGAGACCCACCGGCCGGACGCGGGCGGCAAGTGCGTGTCGTTGGCATCGCGGACGGGCCGCCGCGGACCAACGTCATCGGCGCCGAGCCGGCCGTTTGACTCCTCGACCGCGCACAGGCCGCCCATCTCGCCGAACCCCGGGTGAACGATGCCTCGACCACCCGATGGCGCAACGCATCCCGGCCGGCTTCGACCAGTACGGGTACCGGCCGTTCAGGAGCCCCGCGCTCTCCACCCCGAGGTGGCGACCAAAGTCCCCGAAACCGCGACGGCCGCCTCTGCTCAGCCGCGGTGAGGCCATCACAGGCTTGGCAGGTATCGATCGTGCCGCGTGAGTTCGGGAGGCTCGCGATGCCGTTCAAGAATCGGACCGACGCCGGGCGCCTGCTGGGGCGCCGCCTGGACGCCTTTCGTGGTGAGGACGTCGTGGTATTGGGTCTGCCCCGGGGCGGTGTTCCGGTGGCATTCGAGGTCGCGCGGGCACTGGACGCCCCGCTCGAGGTGATCGTCGTGCGCAAGCTCGGCGTGCCCCACCAGTCCGAGTTCGCGCTGGGTGCCCTCGGCGAAGGCGACATCCGCCTGGTCAACGACGAGGTCGTGCGCCGGGCCGGGGTGAGTGGCGAGGAACTGGCCGCCGTCGAAACGGCTGAGCGCGGCGAGCTGCGCCGGCGGGTGGAGAAATACCGCACCGGACGAGACCGGGTAGCACTGACCGGGCGGACGGCGCTCATTGTCGACGACGGAATCGCGACGGGGTCCACCGCCCGCGCCGCCTGCCAGGTCGCCCGAGCGCAGGGTGCCGCCCGCGTGATCCTCGCCGTGCCGGTCATCTCCCCGGGGGCGATCCGATCGCTGCGCGCCGACACGGACGACGTGATCTGGTTGGCGGCGCCAGCCTCGTTCACCGCTGTCGGCCAGTGGTATCGGGATTTTCGGCAGACCTCCGACGACGAGGTCGCCGCCCTGCTGCGCCGCGCGGCGCGGCGAATCCCGGCACCACCGGATGCGGCAGCCGACGATCCGCCGATCCGCGACGACGAGGTCGAAGTACGGGCCGGTCAGGTCCTCCTGGCCGGGCACCTGACCATTCCCGAAAATCCGCTGGGCGTGGTCGTCTTCGCCCACGGCAGCGGTAGCAGCCGCCACAGCCCCCGCAACCGGCAGGTCGCCGCCTCCCTCAACGAGGCCGGGCTCGCCACTTTGCTGTTCGACCTGCTCACCCACGGCGAAGAGTTCGACCGTGCCCGCGTCTTCGACATCGAGGTGCTCGCCCACCGCCTTGTCCAGGTCACCCGCTGGCTCACGAACCAGCCGGAGGTCAGCGCCCTGCCAGCCGGATACTTCGGGGCGAGCACCGGCGCCGGGGCGGCGCTGTGGGCCGCGGCCGACCCACAGGTCGACATCCAGGCCGTCGTGTCGCGCGGGGGCAGACCCGATCTGGCCGCACGCCGCCTTGCCGCCGTCACCACTCCCACGCTGCTGATCGTGGGCAGTCACGACGAAGTCGTGCTCGGTCTCAACCAGCGCGCGAAGACCGCGATGCACTGCGATTGTGACCTGGCCGTCGTGCCCGGTGCGACTCACCTGTTCGAGGAGCCAGGGGCGCTCGACGAAGTCGCCGAGCTCGCCCGCGACTGGTTCGTCCGGCATTTCACGTCCGCTGGAGCCGAGCCGCGGGCCTGAAGCCCGGCCACCGGTCCCAGCGACGGACGGCGGAAGCGCACGACCCGCGCATCCGCACCGTCCAGGCCGGGCTCGGCCGTGCGGGTGCCGGTTCACCTCGGCGGTCGGCGACCATGTCGAACGCCTTCTTGGCGGGCGGGCGATGCCGATCTCGCGTTCGAGCCGCGCCGGGGCCTCCCGCCGGCTACGTGGTCGATGCCCTCGCGCAGATGGCTTCGACGAAGCGACCCACGGTCTTCTCGGGCAGGTGGCGCGCGAGGTCGGCCTCGCTGATCATCCCGACAAGACGGTGCCCATCGAGCACAGGTACCCGCCGGACCTGGTGTTTCTCCATCACATCGAGCACCTCGTCGACCTTGGCGTCGCTGCGCACGAGGTAGGGAACGCCCTCGGCCAGCCGGCCGGCGGTCATCGTGCGGGGGTCACCGCCGGCGGCGAGACATTTGACCACTATGTCGCGATCGGTGATGATGCCACGCAGTCGGTCGTCCTCGCCGCAGATCGGCAATGCTCCGACGTCGAGGTCGCGCATCCGCTGCGCGGCGTTGTGCAGGGTCTCGTGCTCGCCGACGCAGGTTGCGCCGGTGTGCATGATGTCTTGTGCGACCGTCATCTTCCCTCCCGTGGAATGCCACTGATGTTCCTGACTCCGCAGAGTGCTCCCGCCGGCACTGGCCGCATAAGAGTCGAAGGTCCCCGTTGTGAGACACGCTCCTCGACCGGCCCGGATCGGTTTCCCGCGCGTCAGGGGGAACACGGCGAGACGGTGAACGAGAAACCGTCGCGGCGATCATGACCGAGATCCGGACCGAGAGCATCGACCCACGCACCCTCGAAGACCGCGCGAGTACTATCGCCACACCTTCGCCACCAACGCAGAACTCGTTGCTGCAGTTGACGATTGGATCGGACGGTAGCCCGTTCGCGGCGCCGTGACGGCTGCCGTCCTCCTGGTCCTTGCGCGCGCCGCCGGTTCCCCTGGACCGAAACCGGGTTCGGCCTGCCGAGGTGGCTCGCTCTGGTCCTGAATTGCGACGGCACGGCGTTTTCGACCAGCCCGCGCGGCATCCCTGCCGGACGGCTTCATTCATCCCCGCGGGATCGGCTCCGTGACCGGTCCGCCACCAGGGACCAGCGGACCGGGCCGCGGGACTTCCGGCGGAACCTCAAGCAGTTTCGACCGGCTGCCGCAAGATCGTGCGCAACCGCTCCGGCGCGCTCCGCCGGGGGTCGCCGAGATAGATCTCGTGATGCCGCCCGACGAGCCTGCACCCGACCGCCGCGATGCTCTTGTGCAACCGCTCGATCGACGGCGAAAGTCCCTGTCCCGGAGGGATTCCGGCCCTGCTCGCCCCCGCCACCGGCTGCCAGTGTCGAACCGACCACCGGACGACACGACGAGGCAGGTCGCCATGGAACGCGGACTCCCCGACGAATACCTCGTCGCCGCCGTGGGCGGGTTGGCCTTGTGCGCCGCCGGTGCGCAATTCGCGGCCCTGGTGGTTCGCTGTCGGATACCGGTCACCGTATCCCTACGCCGATCCTTCGCGGCGACAGGCACGGACGGACCCGGGTGGCCGCGAGGTGATGATCGGCCGGTCGGCTTCACGCGGCCGACGCGAGCCCCCTGCCCACGACTCCGCTCCGCGACGTCGCCGACGTGCTCCAGCCGCTCGACTCGGCCCGGCGGTACTGACCCGAGGAGGACGCCATGCCCTACTGGCATTACGGAACCGACGCCAGCTGGGTCGGCCCGGTCGTCATGATCGTCGGACTGGTCCTGCTGGTGGCCGCGATCGGGATCGTGGTCGCGTTCCTCGCCCGCCGCCCGGTCGGCGGCCCGGGTCCGGGGTCGGGGTCGGGGTCGGGGTCGGGGTCGGACGACGCGATAGCGATCCTGCGCCAGCGGTTCGCCCGCGGCGAAATCGACCAGGAAGAATACGACCGGCGTCGCGAAGCGCTCCTGCGCTGACGAGGAGACACGCGATGCGCCGCATTCCCACCGCGTTCACCCGCCGGGTTGGCGTTGCTCGCCGCGTGCGGCCAGAACGGCGCCGGCACGGCCGCGCCGAGCAGCAGCCGACCGTCGCTCCGCCGACGATCGCCGGCTCCGCACCTCAGACCCCGGCCGGGCCGCCCGCTGCCACCCACCTCGACCGCACCGTCAACCACCGCCCCGCTCCGCCCAGCGTGCGCGGCTGTCCCGCGACGGGCAGGGGCGCCGGCGAGAAGGAAGCCCCCGGCTCGGCCAACTACGCGCTCTACCTGGTCCGGGTCGGCCGCCACGACTGCTACGACCACGTGAACTTCTCGATCAACGGCCCCGCCGCGATCGGATACTCGGTCCGGTGTTTCCCACCGGTGACTGCGGATGCCTCTGGCAAGCCACTGCCGGTCGGCGGCGCCGCGATGCTGCAAGTGGTGGTCCGGCACCCCGAACAAGGCGCCGACACCTGCGGGCACCAGGCCGGTCGGACCCTCGCCGCTACCGGCGGCCACCTCTACCCGGCCGCTCAGCTGGCCGGCCGGCCTTCGCTGCGCGGTGCGCTTCGCCGGGTTCTTCGAGGGGCAGTGCACGTTCGCGGTCGGCACCCGCGCGAAACCCCGTTCCGCGTGCTCACCCTGCTCGACGAGGCGAACCAGGTCGGGCTGGTCGTGCCCGACATCGCGCACTGAACCGGAGGTGGTCAGGATGGAGCGGCTGAGTCCACTGGACGCGGCGTTCCTGGCGATCGAGGACGAGGATCCGCAGGTATCGCTGGCGATCGCGTCGCTCGCGATCGTGGCAGGGCCGGCGCCCTCTCCGGAGCAGCTCGCCGCGGCGGTGGCAGCCAGGCTCCCACGCGTGCCCCGGTACCGCCAGAAGATCCGCCGCGTGCCGCTCGACCTCGGCGCGCCGGTCTGGGTCGACGACGACTCCTTCGACCCGGCGGCGCACGTGGAGAGGTTGTCGGTGCCCCAACCGCACGATCAGGCCGCACTGTGCGAGCTGGTCGCCTCGCTGATGGCCGAACGGCTCGACCGGGACCGGCCGCTGTGGCGGTTCTGGGTGCTGGACGGGCTTTCCGGCGGCCGGTGGGCGCTGCTCGCCAAGGTGCATCACTGCATGGCCGACGGCGTCTCCGCAGCGGGTCTTCAGCAGTTGCTGTTCGGAGAGACCGCGTCCACGACCCAGGCCGACCCGCATCCCGACCCCGGTGCCCTCCGGGTACTGGCCTCCTCCCTCGCCGACCTGGTCACGGGGCCGTTCGCCCAGGCCGGTGCGCTCGCCTGCGGTCTGCTGCACCCGCGCGCGCTCGCCCGCCGCACCACCGACGTCGCGCGCGGGTTCTCGACGCTGGCGCAGGCCCTCATGCCGGTCAGCCCTTCGTCGCTCGGCGGACCAATCAGCGGACCCTGCGGATATGCGATCGCCCAAGCGGAGCTGTCCGGCGTGACCGCCATCGCGGAAGCCTTCACCACCACGGTCAACGACGTGCTGCTCGCCGCGATCACCGGCGGGCTCCGCGAAATCCTCCTGCGGCACGGCGAAGAGCCCTCTGCGGACAGCGTGCGGAGCCTGGTGCCGGTATCCGTCCGGCTGCCCGGCGACCCTACGCTGGACAACGAGGTTTCGCTGCTGCTTCCGCTGCTCCCGGTCGACCTGCCGGACCCCGCGCAGCGGCTGGTCCAGGTGCATCGGCGGCTGTTGGCGCACAAGGAGGGCAAGGAAGCCACCGCGGGCAGGTTCATGACGGCCACGGCCGCGCGCGGACCGTTCGCACCCGCGGCATGGGCGGTGCGCGCCGGGCTGCGGCTGCCCCGCCGCAACGTGGTCACGGTGACCACGAACGTGCCCGGCCCAGCCGAAACCCTGGCGATCGCGGGGCACAAGGTCCTCGCGCTCTACCCGTACGTGCCGATCGCCGTCGGCCTGCGAACCGGCATCGCGATGCTGACCTACCGCGGCCGGGTCTTCTTCGGTGTGACCACCGACCGCGCGACAGTGCCCGACCCCCGGGTGCTGGCCGACGCGACCGTCGCCGACCTCACCGCGCTCAAGGCGGCCGCCGTCTCCTCTTCAAGGGCGCGAAGCAGCTCTCCGGGGTCGGGGAGCAACCGCCGGTCGGTGCCGAAGCCGAAGCGGACCTGACCGGCGTAGCTGAAGACGCAGACGGTGATCGCCTGGCGCCCCGAGCACGGGGCCCAGCCGACGATCCCGGCCACCCGCGCTCCCGCGAGTGCCATCGGCGCCCGCGGCCCGGGCACGTTCGTCAGTACCCCCACCGCCTTCGCGGACAGGAACTCGCTCGTCCGCACCGCGACCGGGTCCGGGAGGCGGGCCAGGGCGGTCTGCAGCGCGTAGTTCACCATCGGCTCGTAAGAATCCCGGATCCGCGCGATCCGGCGGTGAGTCTCGGTCAGGCGTTCGGCGAACGTGCGACGCCCGCGCGGGAGCCGCGCGAAAACCAGGGCGAAATGGTTGCCCAGTTCCGCGGGCAAGTCCTCGTCGAACGCGGTGAGGCTGACCGGGACGAACCACGGCAGATCGACGGGGACGCCGGCCACCGGGTGTCTGTCCAGGTACCGGTCGAACGCGCCGGCGACCAAGGCCGCGCATACGTCGTTCACCGTCGTGCCGGTGGCGTGCCCCAGCTCGGACAGGTCCGCGAGCGGCACCGGATCTCCCCAGGCCGCGGTCTTCTCCGTGCCTGGCCACCCCGACCACCCGAACGAGGCCACCGGCGCGAGCACCAGTCCGGTCAGGCCGGCGACGCTGTGCCGCAGTGAGGTCACCGTCGTGGCGACCCGGCCGGCGACCTGCCGGGGAACGCCGCCGAGCAGGCCGCTCGCGGCCCCGGCCGCCGCGGCGGCGACTCCGGTGGCCGCGGCGGCCGCGTATGCGGGGACCGAGACCAGGGTTTCGGCGACCGGGCCGATCCGCGCGGCGCGTGCTTGCAGCGCCGCGGCCAAGTCGTCGACCGAGCGGGCGGCCGACGCTCCGGCGCGGGCCACCGGGTCGGCCACCGGCGGACGACGCGGCGCGGCGCCGCCGACCCGCGCGGGCAGCGCGGTCACCGCCGGATCCGGATCGAGCAGGCTGAACAGGACCTGGGTCAGCCGGATTCCGTCGGCGATCGCGTGGTGTGTCCGCACGACGACCGCGCTGCCCCGCCGGTAGCCCCGCACCAGGTCGATCGTCCACAGGGGATGGTCCGGATCCAGCGGGCCACTGCGCCGGGCGGCGACGAACTCCTCCAGCTGCTCCCGCGTGCCAGGGGCCGGCAGCGTGCTGATCAGCAGGTGCCGGTCGAGGTCGAAGTCCGGGTCGGTCACCCAGCGTCCGCCGACCGGCCGCCGCGAGTACCCCGGGTAGCGCGCGACCAGGCGATCGGCCACGAGCGACCGGAGCCGTCCCGGGTCGACCGGTTCAGCCGTCCACAGCACCGACGTGACCACCATCCGGTTCTCCGGCCGGTCGAGGCGCAGCCACAACGCGTCCTGCGCGGCGATCCGCCGGGACTCGGCTCCGCTCACGGCTCCGCCCTACCCCGGTCGCGGCGAAACGGTCGGTACACACTGGTCAGGAGCGAGGCGCGGGCTGCGACCAGCCGGACCCGGCGGTCCACGCCGAGCACGAAATCGGAGACCGAGCGCGGGTACTTCCCGGGGGACGGCGACAAGACCGCGGCGACCAGGACCGGCCCGTGGGAACGCCGTTCCGGGTGAGCGACTTCCGGCCACGCCGGATGGTCCGGCACCGCGGCCTGGGTGAACAGCAGGTAGCGGTCGTTGGCCGGCATGGCATAGCTGTACCAGCGGATATTCGAGCCGCAGCACGGCGCACGCGATCCAGCGCGGCACCAGCACCAGCCATTCGCCGGCCACCGCCGGCGGGAGTGCGGCTCCTCGAAGCCAGCTTCCTCCCGGACCCGACCGGGCGCGGCGACCGGGATCTCCATGACGTCCCCTTTCGCTCGGCCTGTTCACCCTCTCCGGGCGCACCGCCTTGGCACAGGGCAGGAAGTCCTCTCGCCGGTGACGAAATCGGGGCCGGAAGGCCCCGGTCGCGAATGGGCACCGCCCGGCCGACACCCGGGCCGCGAGTTCGCGCTCGGCGCGGCGGGGAGTTCCGGCGGCCGGTCATCGTCGAGAACCTCGTGACGGCCTTCGGCGTCCGGCCCGGCAGGGCATGCCCGGAGCATGCTCCCGGGTCCAGCTCACCGACCCGGCCGGCCGGCTGAGCTTCCACCGTTGCCGGGGGGCGTATCGCCGTTCGCGCCCGGGTCCACCCGGCATTGCTCGGCATCGCCCACGACGTGCGGGCCGTGCACCGGAGACCTACTGGCCGAGTTCACTGACGAGCCGCATAAAGCTCGGCGACCTCGCCGGAGTACTTCTCCAGCACCCGGCGGCGGCGGACCTTCAGTGTCGGCGTCAGTTCGTCGCCGACGCTGAACTCCGCCCCCAGCACCCGGAACCGTTTGATGGTCTCGGCGGCGGACACGGTGGAGTTCACTTCGTCGATCGCCTCCTGCAGCAGGGCGCGCAGATCGGCGTCGTCGCGCAGGTCCGCCACCGTCGCGGCGGCAGGCTTCGCCCGGTCGAGCTTCCAGGCGGCGAACGCCTCCCGGTCGAGCGCGACCAGCGCCCCGACGAATGGCAGCCGGTCCCCGGTCACCACGCACTGGTCGATCAGCCAGTGCGCGCGCAGCGAATCCTCGAAGTAGGCGGCGGCGATGTTCTTGCCGCTCGCGGTCACCAGCAGGTCCTTCTTGCGACCGGACACGGTGAGGTAGCCGTCGTCGAGCGAGCCGAGATCGCCGGTGCGGAACCACCCGCCCGGCGCGGTCGCCTCGATGGTCGACGCTTCATCGTTCCAGTACCCGGCGAACACCGCGGGCCCGCGCACCAGGATCTCGCCGTCCGCCGCGAGCCCGACCGCGGTGCCCGGCAACGGCCGGCCGACCGTCCCGATCCGTTGCGCACCCGGGAGGTTCAGCGTGACACCAGCGGTGGTTTCGGTGAGCCCGTAGCCCTCCAGAATCCGGATCCCCGCGCCACGGAGGAAATGCGCCAGGTGCGGCGAGAGCGCGGCCCCGCCGCTGACCACGTACTCCACGCGGCCGCCGAGCGCGGCCCGCAGCCGGCGATAGACCAGCCGGTCGAACAGCGAGCGGCGCAACGACAGCAGGCGCCCCGGATGTTCGGCTTCACTCCAGGCGACCGCAGTCCGCTCCGCGGCACGGAAGATCCGGCCCGCGATGCCTCCGTCGGCTTCCCGCTCCGCGGTGTCGCGTAGTTTCTCGAAAACACGCGGAACGGCCGCCACCGCCGTCGGCCGGAACGAGCGCAGCACGGCCGGAAGCCGGGCCAAGTCGCCGAGATGGCCGGTCCGGGCACCCGCCCGCACTGCGGCCAGCTGCACGACCCGAGTGAGAATGTGCGCGAGCGGCAGGAAAAGCAGGACGGATGTGCCCGGCGTCAGTACCCGATCGATGATCCCCGGCGCCGCGAGGACTCCGGCCGTCTCGGCGAGCAGATTCCGATGGGTCAGCACGCAGCCCTTCGGCCGGCCGGTGGTTCCCGAAGTGTAGACGATCGTCGCCGGATGGTCCGCCAGCACCGCCGCGCGCCGCTGCGCCAGTACCGGTGGTGTGATCCGGCTTCCCAGCGCCGCCAGGCGGTCCAGGTCCGGGCCGTCGGTCCGCCAGACCAGCCTTGCGCCGGCTTCGGCCGCCACCCGCGCGCATCTTTCCCCGCCGGCGAACACCGCCACCGCGGCGGAGTCGCGCAGGATCCAGCGGGCCTGCGTCACCGACGCGGTCTCGTAGATCGGAACGGAAACGCCTCCCGCGGTCCAGATCGCGTAGTCGCAGCGGACCCATTCGCAGCTCGTCGCCGACATGATCGCGACGCGGTCGCCCGGCTTCACTCCCGCCGCGACCAGCCCGCACGCGAGCGCGCGCACTTGGGCGGCGAATTCGCCCGCAGACACGTCCGTCCAGCCGGCCCCGGTTTCCCGGGCGAAGAGCGGGTGATCGGGTTGCCGCGCAGCCAGCTCCTCGAGGTCGTCGGTGATCGCAGCCGCGTCCGGGAGCGCGGGGCCGGGCGGGCCGCAGCACTCTGCGACGCTCATGCCCGGCTCGCCCGTCTGCGCAATCGGAGCCCGGCGCCCCAGTCGCGCGCTCGCGTCGCCTCCCCAGCGACCAGCTTCGTGTCCGGGCCGTCGCCCTCGACCAGGAAGCTCTCCACCTCAGCCGGCGCACGGCCGAGATCGCGGAGGATCTTCGCCGCGCTCCGCGCCGCCGACCCGGTCAGCCAGCGGGGCTTGCCGATCCGGGTGTCGAAGACCGCCGTTTCCAGCGCCGGCGGCAAAGCGGCGAAGGCGCCCAGCCATTCGCGCAGACCGGGTTCGCCGGTGCGCGCGCCGCCCTGCTCCTGCTCGGCCGCGGCCTTGCGAGTCGACGGGCGGCTCAGCCCGTGGACGTGCGTCGGCGCACCGACCACGAGCAGGTCATACCCCCGGAGATCCCCTGGCGCCTGATTCACCGCGAAAACCTCCGAAGCGCCGCACCCTTCGCCGACCGCGTAGGCGACCTCCTCGGTGTTGCCGAACATCGACTCGTACACAACGATCGCTCGCATCCGCGACTCCTCCTTCACCGGGTCAACGCGGCCAACCGCCGGATCGGCATTTCGGCCGCCACCTCCGCCGCCATCGCGGCCAGCGCGGCCGACGGCCGCACGTCGATCGGCACTGGGCCGCGCAGCCGACGGGCCGACGACGGCAGCCACACGAGATCCCGCTTGAGCCGCCGCCGCGCCGTGGCCAGTCCGGGTCGCGCGACCCGACGGCCGGCCAGCATCGCCGGGACCAGCATCGCTTCCCCGCCCGGCCGGGGTTCGGCGGCCAGGGACAGCAGATCCGGTCCGCCCGCTGGATCCCGCCAGACCTGTTTCGCACCCGGCAAGGTCCGTTTCCCCACCGACAGCTTCATCACCGGCCGGCCGTCGTACTCCACGAGCTTGTACGCGGTGTCCAGAGACGGTGCATCCGAGGAAACCCCGACCGCGGTGCCGACCCCGTACGCGTCGATCGGCGCCCCGGCCGCGGTCAGCCGCTCTAGTACGTACTCGTCCAAGCCCCCGCTGGCCATGATCCGCGCCGCGCTGAGGCCGGCGTCGTCCAGCATCCGGCGGGCCAGGCGGGACAACTCCGCGAGATCGCCTGAGTCCAGCCGGATGCCGACGCTCGCCGGCGGCAGATCCAGCTCCCGCACCACATCGATCGCATGCGCGATCCCGGTCGCCGGGTCGATGGTGTCGACCAGGAACACCGGAGCAGCGGGGAAATCCTCGGCGAACGCGCGGAACGCGGCGTGCTCGCCCGGAAATGCCTGCACATACGCATGCGCCATCGTCCCCGCCGGCCGCAAGCCGTACCGGAAAGCACCCTCGAGGTTGCTGGTGCTGGAGAAACCCGCCAGCGCCGTCAGCCGGGCAGAGGCCAGCGCCG
This sequence comes from Amycolatopsis panacis, assembly GCF_003600245.1. NCBI lineage: Bacteria > Bacillati > Actinomycetota > Actinomycetes > Pseudonocardiales > Pseudonocardiaceae > Amycolatopsis > Amycolatopsis panacis. The sequence goes on along the minus strand of NZ_QZFV01000069.1, from coordinate 40,127 downwards.
CGGCGGAACCGTGCGCGCGACGGGCGGAGAAGTCGATCAGTTCCGCGTCCGGCGCCGCGAGCCGGCAGCGCACCGCTTTGGTGGCGACGGCTGTGGCGAAGGTGACCGTGTTCAGCAGCAGGGTTTCCGCCAGCTGGGCTTCCGGCAGCGGCGCGGTGACCTCCAGCAGCGGTTCTCCCGCGAACACCACACGGCCTTCCGGGATCGCCCGCACGTCGCCGCTGAACCGTAACCGAGACAGTGCTTCCACGTCGGTCGCCGGCAGCCGCAGGCCCTCGCTCACATACTCCAGCTCCTCCGGCTCGAACCGAAAGCACTGCAGCGCGTCCAGCGCTTCCGCCAGCCCGGCCGCCACCAGGAATCCCCGCTCGCGCGGCAGATCTCGGGCAAACAGGCTGAATGTGGCCGGGCCGGTCATGCCCCGGCGCAGATAGCTCACGGCCATCCTGACCTCATACAGATCCGTACGCAGCCCGTTCATCGCGGTCCCTTCCGGCTCGGCCGGCGCCCAGTGTGCGGCGGGACGCCGGGTGTGGAGAGGGCCGCATGTCCCTCGCGCGGGCGACGATGGTCCCCGGTCTTCCCTCGGTCCCGAACCCCGGGGTCTTTGGTCTCTTCCCGCCGGCGGGCCCGGGCACGTTGGCTGGAGCAAGTCCGAGGAGAGGTGCCTGCGATGCAGACCGTGGACGTCGGCGAACTGTCGGTCTCGGCGTATCACACGGTCGCGCCCGGCTGGATCCTCGACGCACTCGCGGCGGTGGCCGACCGGCTGCGCGGAGCACGGGTGCTGCACCTGAGCGCAACTCCCTACGGCGGCGGCGTGTCGGAGCTGCTGCGTTCGACGGTCCCGCTCTACCGGGACCTCGGCGTGCACGCGACCTGGAAGATCATCAGCGGCGAGCCGGCGTTCTTCGCCGCCACCAAGAAGATCCACAATGGGCTGCAGGGCGCGCCGGAACCGCTCACGCCAGCCGAACGCGTCGTGTACGAGGAGACCACGCGCCGCAACGCGGCCGATCTGGCCGCCGAACGCGGGTTCCGCGACTGGGACTTCGTTTTCGTGCACGACCCGCAGCCCGCCGCGATCCGGTCCATGCTGGACGTCTCGGCCGCTCAGTGGGTCTGGCGCTGCCACATCGACACCTCGCAGCCGGAGCCGGAAACCTGGGACTACCTCGGCGCCTTCGCCGACGACTACGACGCGACCGTGTTCACCCTCGCCGACTTCGTCCCGCCGTCGCTGCCGGCCCCCCGCGTCGACGTCATCCCGCCCGCGATCGACCCGCTGAGCCCGAAGAACCTCTCCCTCGACGACCGCACCGCGCACGCGGTCCTGAACTGGATCGGGATCGACCCGGCCCGGCCGCTGATCACCCAGGTGTCGCGGTTCGACCCGTGGAAGGACCCCCTCGGGGTGATCGACGCCTATCGGCTGGTGCGCGACGAGATCCCGGGCCTGCAGCTCGCGCTGGTCGGATCCATGGCGCTGGACGATCCCGAGGCTTGGGACGTCTACCGCATGATCAGCGACGCGACCCGGCGCGATTCGGGCGTACACGTGTTCACGAACCTCACCGGCGTCGGCAATGTCGAGGTCAACGCCTTCCAGCGGACCTCGGAAGTGATGGTGCAGAAGTCGATCCGCGAGGGGTTCGGCCTCGTGGTCTCCGAGGCGTTGTGGAAGAACACGCCGGTGGTCGCCGGGCGGGCGGGCGGGATCCCGCTGCAAGTCGCCGACAACGCGGGCGGGGTTCTCGTCGGTTCGGTCGAGGAATGCGCCCGCGAACTGGCCATGCTGCTCGCCGACCACGCCCGCGCAGCGGCCCTCGCCGCGGCGGGGCACCAGCGCGTTCGGCGGCACTTCCTGCTCCCCCGGCTGGTGCTCGACGAAATGGCACTGCTCGACGGGCTCGCACATGGCGACCCGCCGGGCTCGCTGATGACCCGGTCAGGCGACCGCGATCCGGTCTGCGGGCTGTCGGTCGTGCCCGGCGACAAGTCATTCACAGCCTGCCGCGACGGAGTCCTGCACCGGTTCTGCTCGGGCCTTTGCCGAGACACGTTCACGGCTTCCGGGAAAGGACGATCGTGACGACCCACACCTGGCACGGCGGCCAGCTCCGCTGGAATTCCGAGGCACGGGCCTGGTCGGTGCTCGCGCCGGGCCGCCGGGACCGCCCGCACGTCGGCCGCGCCGGGTGCCCGTTCTGCCCCGGTCCCGGCGAGGACACCCCGCCGGAGACCTGGCGGCTGTCCGAGGGCGCCGACTGGCTCGTGCGCGCCGTGCCGAACCGGTACGCGCTGTCCGACCACCATGAGATCGTCATCGAATCGCCGCGCCACGACTGGGACATCCCGACCGGGACGGTGGCCGAGACGGCCGCCGTACTGTCCGCGTGGCAGGTGCGGCACCGCGCATTGCGCGCGGGCGCCGCGCAGGTGGCGGTCTTCCGAAACCACGGCGCCGCCGCCGGCGTCTCGCTCACGCACCCGCATTCCCAGGTCACCGGCCTGCCGGTGCTGGCGGATTCGGCTCGCCGGGACCTCGAGACCGCCCGCGAGCACCATGCCGCGACCGGCCGCCGGTTCGCCGAAGACGTGCTCACCGCCGAGCTCTCCGCCGGACGCCGGATCGTGTTCACCGACGAACAGATCGTCGCGTTCAGCCCGTTCGCGAGCACAGCGGACTACGAGGTGGCCTTCCTGCCGCGGGCACTGGATGCTGATTTCGCCACGGCGCCACGCGAAACGATCGACGCGCTGGCACATTCTCTGCGAGTCGTGCTGTCCGCGCTGCGCGCGGAACTCGGCGACCCCGCGTACAACCTCGTTGTCCGGACCGCTCCCACCGGGTACGAGGACGCCCCGTTCGCAGCGTGGTCGCTGCGGCTGCTGCCCCGCCTCACCATCGCCGCCGGCCTCGAACTCGCCACTGGGATCCCGGTCATCACCGTGCCGCCGGAAACCGCCGCGGCCCGGTTGCGGACCCACGTCTCCCCCACCGTCGCGTCCTGAAATGGCTTTGCCTGAAGGAGGAACGGCACATGAATGCACCTCGGTTCATCGTGGTCGGCGTCGACGGCTCGGGCGCCAGTGTGGGCGCCTTGTACTGGGCGGCCGAAGCCGCTTCGGCAAGCGGCTCGGAACTGCTCGTCGTGTCCGCGTGGCTGCACGACCCGCTGCTCGACGACCTCTCGATAGGCCGCACCGTCGGCGAGGCCCGCAAGGCTCACCTCGCCGAACTGGACGCGCTCATCGCCCGGGTGGTCAAGAACGTGCCGGTCTCCTCGGTGCGGTCGGCGGTGCCCGAAGGTGACGCCGCCGCCACGCTGATCGACCAGTCCCGCCACGCCGCGCTGCTCGTCGTCGGCAGCCACGGCAAGGGCATGGTGAGGGAGGCTCTCACCGGTTCGGTCGGCAAAGCCTGCCTGCGCCGCGCCTCCTGCCCAGTCACGGTGATTCCGCCGCGCGCGCTGGCCCCGGCAAGCCGGCTGGGCCGCAAGATCGCCAAGAACACCGGCGGCTGAACATGCCTGCGGTTCATCTCGCCGGTCGTCGACCAGCTCCGCCGGGGTGTCGCCGCTGACGAGCGTGTTTCGAGTGGCGCGCAGCAGTGACGGCGAGGTAGGTAGGGGCGAGCCAGGGTGATGTGCCGGTACCGGGCGTCGTAGCGGCGGACCTGGTAGTTGTCCAGGCCGACCTCGTTCTTGGCGAACTGGAAACACTCCTCGACCGCCCACCGGGCGCCAGCGATCCGGATCGGTCGTCGTCGGTGGTTCCTGGTGAGGCGCGACATAAGTAGCAGGCCAGCTCGAGTTCGCCCCTGCTGTTCGGGGTCAACGATCGGCGCACCGGCGGCCAACGGGACCAGCCCGGCGGCGTGGTGTCTTCATGCACAGGCAGAGAAGCAACTGCCCAGTCGAACAGCCGGGGCCCCTTGGCTCCATCGCCGCGGCTGCGTCGTTTCCACGCATCCTCAGGTGCGCGTGACGCCAAGACATCGGCCCGTGGGGTGCCTGCCGTGGCGGGAATGGTCTGGTGGCAGGGGACCGCGACGACATAGTGATACGCCTGGTTTCCAGCCAGTGACGGAATGTTGAGTCGCCTCCCCAGGCTTCGTCGGCGGTGACCCACGCGGCGGGCGCGCCGGCATCCAGCGCCCGAGCGAGCATCCGCTGAGCCAGTACCGGCTTGGTGGCGAACTCGACCTCGTCGGGGATCGCGGCTTCCTGACACCGCTGCCGGTCACCGGTTCAGGACTTCGGCAGGTAGAGTTCAGGTCGATCAACATGCGTCCTTTGCTTGTGGTGTAAGCAAGAAACACACCCAATTGGCAGTTCTCGATACGCCCGGCGGTACCGGAGTACCGCCGCTGCACGCCGGCCGAGCGGGTGCCCTTCTTCAAGAATCCGGTCTCGTCGACCACGAGTACGCCGTCACGGGCCGGGCGCCAGGGTGATCAACTCGTTGACCAAGGCGGGCCTGGTGGGCCTAACCGGGCGCTACAACCGGAACAACACCGGCCGGGCGATCGGGCGCCGCGCGAACGGCGGGTTCACCACGACCGCCGCGATCACGAAGGTGGTGCCGCGGAACAGCTTCCTCTGCCCGGCGGCCACTTTCCTGGACCCGTCGTGGACCCGGCACGCGCCGTAGGCGTAACGGCCGCCGCGCCGGAACGGGGTGTCATCGACGGCGACCAGCAGGGGCGCGCCGGCCGCAGTCAGCCAGCCGACCACCAACCCGAATATGATCAGGCCAACGTGGTCCAGGCTCCAGCGGGCGGTGGCGAAGAACCGGTGTGCCCGACTGTGGTGCTGCCACACCCCGGCCATCCTCGCGTCGGCGAGCATGCCGCGTACCGTCCGCCGGGCCGGCGCGGCGATCACCCCCGCGGTCAGCCGACGAACGTGGCAAACGCGCGGCTGGTGAGACACGGTCGGAACGCGTCCGGTAAGCACTCCACCGACCTCGGCAGCCGGGACTGGCACAAGCTCCTGATCCTGGCCTGACGAGCGGGCCCGTGAGTATGCGACACGCCGTCGACCACACCGCGAGTGACATCGGTCGTCGCCGGGTCTCGGTGGTCCTCGACAAGCGGGTGGCTGCTCGGCGGGGCGCGAACGCGCGGACATGCCGATGACAGTGCGTCCGCAGATCGCTGCTGAGATGTCCTGCCCCGCATGATGCTGGCCGGGGAAGCACCGACGCCGTCGCTTCCCGCACGCCACACTTGGGGTGGCACGTGATCAGCGGGTACTGGCCGGTGCGGGCACAGTGCACTCAGGGCAACGCACCGGTCATCCGCAGGCCGGTTCTCGTCAAACCCGGCCACCTCGGCCTCGGCGATGCGATCGGTGACCTGGATGAGGAAGCCACCAACCCCGTCAAGAAGCCCGCCAGCCTCTGCTACAGCAGACCCGTCATGATCCGCCTCACCCCTCCCTCTCGCGCGGTATGATCAAATTACGCTTACGCGGCAGGCGCCTTGACCCACACCCGACTCGGCGCTACTCAAAACCAACCGGAAGCCTGAATAAGACGGGCACGATACCCCCGGCTGGCCCGACCTCTTCAGGGATAACTGGCTACGGCCAACCTCGACAGAATCACCCTAACCGGGTGAGCACTACCACGAATGCGTGACACATCACCTTTATAGACACCACAGGGGCCCGACACTCCTACTTCTCTGACAACACATTTTTTGACCGTTGGCCAATAGCACACTTGACGCACATGGTCCGATTTGACGACCAACCTTCGCCTGTGTGTTATTTGTCAAAAATATTGCGTGTCGAACAGGTTGCAAAATTGTCAATTTCGACGCCGAGAGGGTTACGCGCGAGTTACATCGGGCGATCATCGAGAATATGGATCTCACCGAGTCACCGGTCGCCCGCTCCGACTCGGCGACCGACACTGAACGCGCATTTGCCCAGGTGATGGCTGATATCACTGGTCAAGAGCGCGTGTCGGCCGACAGCAACTTCTTTGACGATCTCGGAGCCAACTCACTGCTGATGGCCCAGTTCTGCGCACGGGTACGCAAGCGGGCGGACCTTCCCTCAGTGTCAATAAAGGACATCTACAGGAATCCGACCATCGTCAGTCTCGTCTCGGCATTGGCTGCGAGCCAGGACGTCCCCGCCGAAGCGCCTCCACCAGCTCCGACGGGGCCACCGCGCAGCGCCGGAACGCTGGAATACGTCGGCTGCGGGGTACTGCAAGTCCTGGCCTTCCTGGCCTACTCTCTCCTCGTAGCCGAGGTGCTCGGTGTGGGCACCGGCTGGATCTCGGCAGGTAGCGGTCTGCTTGACTACTACTTGCGCTCGGTCGGCTTCGGCGCCGTGGTGCTGGTCATGCTGTGCACGCTTCCGATCGCGCTCAAATGGATACTCATCGGACGCTGGCGACCTCAGCAGATCCGCCTGTGGAGCCTGGCCTACGTCCGCTTCTGGGTGGTCAAGACATTGGTCCAGCGGAACCTGCTGGTCCTGTTGTTCGTCGGCTCACCGCTCTACTCGCTGTACCTGCGGGCACTCGGCGCGAAGATCGGGCGAGGAGTGACGATCTTCTCGCACTTCGTCCCGGTGTGCACCGACCTGCTCACCATCGGCGACGGCACAGTGATCTGCAAGGACACCTCCTTCACCACCTACCGCGCGCAAGCCGGGGTGATCCAGACCGGCGCGGTCACCGTCGGCGCCGACGCCTACATCGGCGAGATGTCCGTACTGGACATCGACACCCGGCTCGGCGACGGCGCCCAACTCGGACACACCTCGTCCCTGCAGGCCGGACAGGCCGTCCCGGACCGTCAGAGTTGGCACGGCTCACCGGCGGTGCCCGCCGAAGTGAACTACCGACGGGTCGAACCGAGGACATGCGGCAGGTTCCGGCGGGCCATGTTCGCCGTACGCCAGGCACTGACCATGGTCCTGTTGCTGGCCCCGCTGGTGCTCGGTCTGCTGGACCTGCTGTTGACCGCGGCACCGCAGCTCATCCCGGTGCTGGGACTGGGAACGGCCGTGCTGGACTTCAGCGACCCGACGTTCTACGGCAAGGCCCTCATCGTCTCCTGGGTACTGTACTTCGGCTTGCGGCTGATCGGTTTCCTGCTCATGATCAGCCTTCCGCGTCTGCTCAACGCGGCCATCACCCCAGGCGCGGTCTATCGCCTCTACGGCCTCCGCTACTCGGCACACCGCCTGATCAGAGTGCTCACCAACATGCGGTTCTTCAAGACCATCTTCGGCGATAGCTCGGCCATCGTGCATTACCTGAGCGCACTGGGCTGCCAGGTGTCCACGGCTGAGCAGACTGGCTCCAACTTCGGGTTGCAGGAAAAGTTCGAGAGCCCCTTCCTCGTCTCGACCGGGGCCGGCACGATGATCGCCGACGGTTTGTCGATCATCAACGCCGAATACACCAGCACCTCTTTCCGCCTGTCGCGGACGACCATCGGGGCACGAAACTTCCTCGGCAACCATGTCGCCTACCCCGCCGGTGCCAGGACCGGAGAGAACTGCCTGCTGGCCACCAGAGTCTTGGTGCCCCTGGACGGTCCGGTGCGGGAGGGGGTGGGACTGCTCGGCTCGCCCAGCTTCGAGATCCCACGCTCGGTGGAGCGCGACAGCCAGTTCGATCACCCGAGGACCCCGGCGGAGTTCCGGCGCAGGCTGGCCGCCAAGACCCGGCACAACGTGGCGTCCATGCTGCTCTACGCCCTCCACCAGTGGCTGTTCTTCTTCGGGCTGGTGCTGTTGGCCTGGGCTTGCGCCCTCCACTACAACGCGGTCGGCGGACCGCTGCTCGCGCTCGCCTCGGTGGTCACGATCGTCTACGGAATCGTCTACTTCATCGCCGTGGAGCGGATAACGGTCCTGATCAGGCCGCTGAACCCGCTGTCGTGCTCGATCTATGACCGGCGGTTCTGGCGGCACGAACGGTTCTGGAAAGCGGCCGCGACGTCCGTGCACATGCAGGTACTCAGTGGCACTCCGCTCAAGGGCGTGGCATGGCGACTTCTGGGGGCCAGCGTCGGCAAACGGTTGTTCGACGACGGCTGTGCCATGCATGAAAAGACGCTGGTGAGTATCGGTGACGATGTCACGCTCAACGTCGGCGCCAACATCCAGTGCCATTCGCAGGAGGACGGAGGCTTCAAGATGGACCGCATCACCATCGGTCACGGCTGCACCGTCGGTGTCGGCGCCTGGGTGCACTACGGCGTGACGATGGGCCCGGGTTCGGTCCTCGACCCGGATTCCTTCCTCATGAAGGGTGAGCAGGTCCCCGACAACGCGCGATGGGGCGGGAACCCGGCACGCCAGATTCGGGCCGACCACTACCAGTAGGGCCGGCAGCCCTGGTGGAACAACGACAAGTACGGGAGGGACGACCCCATGACAATCGGCGCGGGGGACGACCGTGAGCATTGGCGTCAGGTACTCACCGCCGGCGGCCGTACCATCATTCCCCGATGGACACTCACCCCTGTCGCCGGCGTCACCGAACGCCAGGCACCGATTCCCATCGGGGTCATGGCCACAATCCGGCTGCTGGCCGAGCAACTTCGCGTGCCGCTCAGTTCGGTACTGCTCGCAGCGCACGCCAAGGTACTGGCCGCGCTGTCGAGTGAACACGAAGTGCGCACCGGCTACGTCATCGAGACCGGTGGCCTGCCACTGCCCTGTCGGCTCAGTACCGAATCCGCGTCCTGGCGCGAACTGATCGAGCGCACCGGGCGGATCGAATCACAAATCCTGGCCTACAAGGATTTCCCCATCGACGATCTGCGTACCGAACTCGGCATCACCGAGCCGCTGTTCGACACGGTGTTCGACCCCACCGGCGCCGTTGGGCCTCTTGCCGGGGACACCGTGTTGTGGGTGGGCGTTTCGGCCGAGCAGCAGATGCTGCGGCTGCGCTACCGAACCGATGTGCTGGACTCCGACAGTGCCGACCGTGTCATCGGATACCACCTGAGCGCGCTCACGCTGATCCACACCGACGTCGACGCGCGGCACAGCGGACAGAGTCTGCTCTCCGCCGAGGAATTACAGCTGCAACTGGAAGAGCTCGCCGGGCCACGTGTCGAGTTGCCGGATCTGCGCTGCCACGAACTGTTCCAACGCCGCGTCGCCGAACGCCCGGACGCCATCGCCGCCGTATGTGGCGAGCGACGATGGTCTTACCGGGAACTCAACGCACGCGCCAACCGGCTGGCCCGAGCGCTGGTGGCGCGCGGGCTGCGTCGCGAAGGCGTCGTCGCGGTGGTGACCGAACGCGACCTGGACTGGCTGGCCGCCGTACTCGCCGTGTTCAAGGCCGGCGGGGTCTACCTGCCCATCGAGCCGCGGTTCCCCGCCGATCGCATCGTGGCCACCCTGCGCAGGGCCGGGTGTGAGCTGGTCCTGACCGAACTGGGCAGTACGACCACTCTGCGCAGAGCCGTCGAATCGCTTCCCGAGGTCCGCACGCTGTTCGTGGACGCCGCCTATGCGGAGGACCACGCCGACAGCGATCTCACCATCGCCGTCGACGCCGATCAGCTTGCCTACATCTACTTCACCTCGGGCTCCACGGGCGAACCCAAGGGGGCGATGTGCGAACACGCCGGGATGATCAACCATCTCCACGCCAAGATCAACGGCCTCGGTGTCACCGGGGACTCGGTGGTGGCGCAGGTCGCTCCACAGTGCTTTGACATCTCGCTGTGGCAATTGGTTTCCGCCTTGGTGGTGGGCGGCACCACGCTGCTGATCGAGCAGGACGTGGTCCTGGATGTGGAGCGGTTCGTCGATCAGCTCATCCGGGACCGGGTCACCGTGTTGCAGGTGGTGCCCTCCTATCTTGAGGTCGTACTGTCCTTTATGGAAAGCCACGCGGTCGCGTTGCCGGACCTGCGGTGCGTGTCGGTCACCGGCGAGGCGCTCAAGGCCGAACTGGCCCAACGCTGGTTCGCCACGATGCCGGGTATCACGCTGGTCAACGCCTACGGGCTCACCGAGACCTCGGACGACACCAACCACGAAGTGATGGACCACGCGCCGCAGCGGGAACGAGTGCCGCTGGGGCCACCGGTGCACAACGTTCGCGTGTATGTCGTCGACGAGCATCTCACCCCGGTCCCGCTCGGCGCCCCCGGCGAGATCGTGTTCTCCGGGGTGTGCGTCGGCCGCGGCTACGTCAACGACCCCGAGCGCACCAGGCTGGCGTTCACGGCCGACCCACACCGGCCGGGTGCCCGCCTCTACCGCAGCGGCGACCACGGGCGCTGGCTGCCGGAGGGCAAGCTGGAGTTCCTCGGCCGGCGCGACTCCCAGGTCAAGATCCGCGGCTTCCGCATCGAAATCGGCGAGATCGAGAACATCCTGCTGCGGGTGCCCGGAGTGCGCGACGGCGCGGTGGTCGTCACGCGACGTGGCGGGCAGGGCGCGCGGCTGGTCGCGTTCTACTCCGCCCGGCAGCCCCTCGACGTTGACCTGGTGCGGGACAGCCTCGGCGCCGCGCTGCCCGAGTACATGATGCCCTCGGCCTTCCACTGGCGCGAACAGTTGCCGGTGACTGCCAACAGCAAGATCGACAAGAAGAACCTCACCGCGCTGGCCGCCGAGCTCGACGCCATGGACGAGGACTACCACGAACCCAGCACCCACACCGAGCGGCGGCTGGCTGATGCCTGGGCCAGGGTGCTGGGCACCCAAGTCGACCAGATCGGTCGCAGGGACCACTTTTTCGACCGGGGCGGTACCTCGCTGTCGGCGGTGAAGCTGGCGATCACCCTGGACCGCGCGGTCTCGCTCAAGGACGTCACCAAGCACCCGATCCTCGCCGATCTGGCCGCGCTGATCGACGGCCGGTCAGAACCACTGGCTTCGTCCTGAACCGTCGCAACCGAAGGGAATCACGATGTCGTCCTTATCCAAGGCATCCCCGCACGAGATGGATCTGTGTCCCGGCCTACCGGCATTGCTGCGGGTCGACGCCGGTGGCGATGCGGCCGGCTGGGCGAGTACGCACCGGGACGCGATACGCGGGCTGGTCGCCGACCACGGCGCGGTGCTGGTCCGCGGCCTCGGGCTCGCCGATCAGGCCACGGTCGCCACGGTGTTCGGAAAGCTGACCGCCAGTCCGATGACCGAGCGGGAGGCCTTCGCGCCCCGCACGGCCTACCCCGACAGCGTGTACTCCTCGACGGCATGGCCACCGAACCAGCCGATGTGCATGCACCACGAACTGAGCTACACCCTGGAGTTCCCCAGGCTGATGCTGCTCGCGTGCCTCAGCCCGCCGACCGTCGGCGGGGCCACGGGAGTCTGCGACTCGCCCACCGTACTGGCCGCGCTGCCGGCCGACCTGCGCGCACGGTTCGAGCGCGAGGGCTGGCTGCTCACCCGCAGCTTCAACGACGAGATCGGGGCATCGGTCACCGAGGCGTTCGGCACCGAGAACCGCACCGCGATCGAGGACTACTGCCAGGCCAACGGGATCGAATTCGCGTGGCAGCCGGGCGGCGGTCTACGCACCAGGCAACGCCGCAGCGCGATCGTCAGGCACCCGGTCACCGGCCAACGCTGCTGGTTCAACCAAATCGCCTTCCTCAACGAATGGACGCTGGCCCCCGAGGTGCACGACTACCTGGTTGACATCTACGGCGCCGACGGGCTGCCGTTCAACACCAGGTTCGGCAACGGCGAACCGATCGGTGAGGACGTCGTGCACCTGCTCAACCAGGTCTACGAGGCCAACACCGCGCGCGAGCCGTGGCAGGCAGGAGACCTCATGCTCGTGGACAACATCCGTACCGCGCACAGCAGGGACGCTTTCGAAGGACCGCGCGAGGTACTCGTCGGGCTGGCCGACGCGGTACGTCTTTCCGACTGTTCCCCCACTGTCGAGGTGAGAACCAGGTGACCGCAATCCCTTCCGCCGCCAACTCCGCGTCAGCCGAGCCGATCACCTTGCCGCCATTCGCGGTGATCTCCGGTGCCCAAGTGCGACAGGCCTTGTCCGGACGCGAGAGCCGGATCGTCGAGTTGGTCGAGGACGCCTACCGAGTCCACGGTACCGGTGACTCGGTCAACCCACCCTCCTACTTCCTGCGCTTTCCCGACCGCCCAGCCGACCGGATCATCGCCCTACCCGCCTGCCTTGGCGGGCAAACCAACGTCGCCGGCCTGAAATGGATCTCCAGCTACCCCGGTAACGTGGCCGCCGGCATCCCCAGGGCATCGGCGGTGCTGATCCTCAACGACCCCGAGACGGGCTACCCCTTCGCGTGCCTGGAGAGTTCCATCATCAGCGCGACCAGGACGGCCGCATCCGCCGCATTGGCCGCCGGCTGGCTCAGCCGCGACCGGCAACGCCCCCGGCGCGTCGGGTTCTTCGGCGTCGGTCTGATCGCCCGCTACATCCACACCTTCCTCGCCGGCACCGGCTGGACCTTCGACGAGATCGGCGTGCACGACCTGCGCCCCGACAATGCCGCCGGCTTCCGCGGTTATCTGGAGCAGTCCGGGGTCACCGGCCGGATCAGCGTGCACGAGACCGCCGAACATCTGATCCGCAGCAGCGATCTGGTCGTCTTCGCGACCATCGCCGGCCAGCCGCACGTACACGACCCATCATGGTTCGCACACAACCCCTTGGTACTGCACATCTCCCTGCGTGACCTGGCACCGGAGATCCTGTTGGCCTCGACCAACATCGTCGACGACATCGACCACTGCCTCAAGGCCGACACGTCACCGCACCTGGTCGAACAGCGCACCGGCACCAGGGATTTCCTGCTCGGCACCCTGGACGACGTGATCTCCGCCCGGGTCACCCCACCAGCGGACCGGCCACTGATCTTCTCCCCCTTCGGGCTGGGCGTACTGGATCTGGCCGTGGGCACATTCGTCTACGACCAAGTGTCCAACGCCGGTGGATTGCAGATCATCGAGGACTTTTTCCACGACTTGCGCCGGTATGGCTGAGCGGCCGACCACCCATTGGCCCTGTGGCAGACGAGGAGATCACCGTGCCAGTCATCACCGTTCCCGAGTCGTTCAACGAGGACGATCTGTATGTGGACCTCCGATGGAGCTTCGGGTATTCCCTGTTTCTCAAGTGCGAGGGCTTCAACTTCGCCGGCTCCATCAAGCTCAAGGCCGCGACCGAGATGGTGGACTCGGCCGAGCGCGACGGCCTGCTAAGGCCGGATTCGATCCTCGTCGAGTCCTCGTCGGGCAACCTCGGTGTCGCGCTGAGCATGATCGCGGCCAGCCGGGGGTACCGGTTCCTGTGTGTCACCGACTCGCGCTGCAACTTGGCGACGCGGCGGGCCATCGAGGCACTGGGCAACGAGGTACACATCATCACCGAACCCGACCCGGACGATGGTTTCCTCGGCGCCCGCATCGGCCACGTGCGCGCGTTGTGTGCCTCTGACGATCGGTATGTGTGGCTCAACCAGTACAGCAACGCGAACAACTGGCGAGCGCATTATCACCGGACCGGACCGGAGATCGCCGCCGCGTTCCCGAACCTGGACGTGTTGTTCATCGGTGCCGGCACCACGGGGACCCTGATGGGCTGTGCGCGGTACTTCCGGCAGTGGCGCCGGCCGGTGCGCGTCATCGCGATCGACAGCGTCGGCTCGGTTACCTTCGGTGGTCCCGCCGGCCGCCGAATGCTACCCGGCTTGGGTACCAGCGTACGCCCGCAGTTGCTCGACGAATCCTATGTGGACGAGGTTATTCCCGTGGCGGAGACCGACGCGGTCCGTGCCTGTCATCGGTTGGCCCGCAACGGGTTTTTGTTCGGTGGCTCGACGGGGACGGTGGTCAGCGGGGCGACCGGCTGGCTGTCCACGCACGACACGCACCACTTGACCGCAGTGGCCATCGCCCCCGACCTCGGTGAGCGCTACCTCGATACGATTTACCAGACCAATTGGCTACAAGGCATTTATGGTGAGAATGTGCTCACTGAACCGTCACAGGCTGGGGGCCGCTTTCTTTCGTGAGGATGAGGGTCACCGCGTTGAAGCGTTACCCGCCCGCGGTCCGTGAGAAGGCTGTCCGTCTGGCCATGGATCGGCTGGACGAGTACGGATCTGCCTACGCTGTCGCGCACGCCATCGCCGGCCTGCCCGTCAACGCCTTCGCTGTCGAGGTGTTGCGACGACCAATTGAATCCGCCAGGCCATTGGCGCCGGCCGCTTCCGGAAGGTACCCGTCCGGCCCTCCGCCCTGCACCGGGATAGGGTGAGCATGCGTTCCGAACGCTATTCCCATCGCCCGTTTCACACGAGGTGGGCTATGCCCGAGCCGATGAGATAGGCACCGAAGCCGGCCGCGACGATGACAATGAGGGTACGGCCGTGTTTCGCCAGCCAGGTGTTCACGGCGGTGACACCGCGGACCGTGGCGTCCGGCCAGATGGCATGGGCGATGATCGGTATCTCGATCAGGAGCATGTAGATCGCGGCAACGAGAATGATGCTGAGCACGGTCACCAGCAGGCTGGCGTGTGCCTTGGCGATGGAATGCAACGAGGACAGGTACAGCGGTGCCGGCGTGTACATCAGCACGCCGACGCCCAGTACCCCGATGAGGCCGAGTTCGCGGCGCTGTTTGGCGACTTTGGGCCCGCGCGGCGGCCGGAAGTGGATCACCAGGGCGAACGCTATCAACAAGACACCGATGGCGAGGTCGATCCAAGCCGGCACGGTTCGGTGCTTGGGGCTCTCAGCTCCGGTGCCCTGCAACACCAGCACGAAGACGAAGCCGAAGCCGAGGGTGATGAGCACGGCGCCGGACAGGAAGATCAACGCCCGTCTCCGGGGTCGCGGGTGGACCAGGAGGAACGCGATGAACAGCAGGGCAGGCGGATAGATTGCCGCGCCCAGCGCGGCGGGTACGGCTTCGGATAACATCGCTGACACTGCCTCCCCGTGTCGTCGTGCCGTTTCGTGTTGGCCGGGTTGCCGCCGTGAGCCGAACTCCTCCATAGGCTGCCACCGGCATTTCGCTGCCGGCGTGCTGACACGATTTCCAAGATCGGCAGCCGGCTGCCCGAGGCATTACCGGGTCCCACCCCTGTCGCCGGCCTCCGGATCAGCCTCGACGACTTCGGGCCCTGGCTGGTCTGCCGCAGGTGCGGGTCGCGGCGTCAGTCGTGCCGTGACGACGTATGCGACGACGGTGGACACGATCACCAGCGGCATCACGGCGATCCCGTCCGAGAGCAGCAGCAGGGTCGCCAGCATGACGGAGGTGAGCGGGAGCATGAGCATGCTGGCGCACATCGCGCCCATGCTCATTGCCACGGCGGCCACCACCGACAACCCGGGTAGGTGCGACAGCGCTACGCCGGCCGCCGCGCCGAGGAACAGCGAGGGAAAGACTGGGCCGCCGCGGAACGCGCTCAGCGATAGGCTGTACCCGAGGCCCTTGCACACGAGCAGCAGGACGAGAGCCGCGACGGAGTAGCTGGACGCGTTCTTGATGAGCGAGCTCAGTGCCGACTGGCCGGAGAACAGCACGTCCGACGAGCTCTTGCCGGTGATCTCGGCGTAGCCGATGGCGAGTACGGCGATGACGATCCCCACCAGCGGTGTGAGGATGATCGCGCGCCTTTCGATATGCGGTCGGACGAGCTGCGCGAGCCGCCGGATTCCGGTGCCCAGGAACGCGGCGGCGAATCCGATGGCCAGAGCCCACCCGAACTCGGCGAGGCTGGGATGGGTGAACGGGGGCAGCCCTGGTATCGACAGGGAGAACGCACCCAGACCGGTCCAGGAACCCAGGCCCACGAAGATGAGCGCGCCGATTCCGGCGGCCAGCAGGCCGGGTAGCAGCACGAGGATGAGCATTGCCCCGCCCAGGCCCGAGGCCTCCATCAGGAGGAAAGCCCCGAGGATGGGTGAGCCGAGCAGCGTGCTCACCGCCGCGAAACTGCCCGCGGCCGCGATCACCGCGACGGCCTGTTCCGGCATATCGCGCCGAGCGAGCCGTCCCGCCAGCACGGCGAGCCCAGCCCCGAGCATGATCAGCGGCGCCTCCGGGCCGAGCACCACACCCAGGCACAAGGAGGCCAGCGCGGCCAGCACGATGCCCGGCAGGTCAGCGGGAGCCGGCGTCCCGGCCGGCTTGAACCCGTCCGCCGGGGAGTGGCCTCCGGTACCCGGCAGGTATCGGATGGCCAGCGCGACGAACAGGCCCGCCATGGCCAGCAGCGGCACCGGCCACCAGGCCGGCGCGGTGTGAAAGCCCATCCCGACAGGAAGGCGGATGAACAGTGCCGGTTGCAGATAGTTGACCAGTGCGAGGAATCCGTACGCGACGGCCGCGACCGGTGCTCCGAGCAGCGCCGACAACAGCAGCAGCCCGACATACTTCCTGCTCCGCACCAACGCGCGTGGATCTTCCGATGCCGTCACCTCCGGCTGCCCCTCATGGCGGTCAGGTGTCCGTGTCGCCTCGGGCGAGCTCGATCGCGAATCCCAGTGCCGCGGCGACCTTTCGAGCTGCGAAGAAGGTGCGTAGCGTGGACACGTTCGAGGTCATCGTGACCAGCACGTCCTGGACCCTGTCGAGCGTCAGGCCGGTCGCGGTGGCCGCGTCCGATGTGCGGCAGGCAGGACGCGGCCGTCGCTTCCAGTTCGGGCGCCTCTCCTTGGACCATCAGAACTCCTCTGGTTGCGAATCCATGCGCACACCGTGCGTCATGCGGTTGCGCGGCCAGGCTGGGATCGCCCTCTGAAGACGAACAACCTCCAGGTCGCGGAAAATGCACGCGCCACGCCGGACCCGCCCCTGCAGGTTCCTTGCGCGCACCCGGCCGGGCCCACCAGCACCGCCCAAAACCCGCCAGGCCGCATCGCCCAACGTGGGCGAACTCGCGTGCGTCTGTCGCGTCGAACGACTGCCGGAGCCGGGTGTCAGATCTCGGTGGCCGCCTCGACTTTGCCTGCTTTGACAGCGGCCCCGAACGCGGCGTAGTCGCGTTCGTTCTGGTCGGCGTAGGTTTCGGCGAAGTCGGCGATCGCATGGTCGAATGCGTCGGAGCCGTCGAGGTAGGCGGCCAGGGCAATGCGGTCACCGGAGCGGGCGTGCGCCCGGGCCAGGGTCCACCCGCACAGGCCGGCGTAGACCCGCAGACCCGAGGGGATCGCCTGCTCGATGGGGAAGGAGAATTTCCAGTCCTTGAGCTGGCGCACGTAAAAGTCGCGGTTCACCCCGTCCGGGCCGGCCACGCGAGTCCAACCGAGGAAAATGTCGCTTTCGGCCTGCATCAGATGCTGACCGGCGACGGCCCGCTCACCCTGGTTGCCGTACCGGCTGCGCCCGCAGTACTCCGCCAGGACCGACGGCTGGGCCTCTTTTGCCTGCAGGAACAATGGCTCGACTCCGCCTCCACCGTCCATCAGCAAAATCCAGGCGCGGGTGCCGACACTACCCACCCCGACGACCTTACGAGCCACCTGGACCAGCGTGAACTGCTCCAGCAGGTGCCGCCGGTCGGACTGCAGCGTCCGCCGGTACTTGCCGAGGACCGTATGGATCTCGTCATACAGCTGTCCGGCATCGACATCGGAGAAGAGCTCCTCGATGGGGACGATCATCGGCGGGTCGCTGATGATCCGCCGCCGGCCCTCGACCAGCGTGGTCAGCTTGCCCATCGCCTTCGTACTGTCCTTGGTGTGGGCCTTGGCCAGCATCTTCTTGGCGGCCTTGTATCCGTGTGCCTTCAGCTGGGACCGGACGTCACTTATCGTCTTCTCGATGTCCAGATGCGCATACCAGACCTGGAGCAGGGGCTGCTCCGCGAAGCCGCCCATCGCGGTGCGGTAGCTCTCGGCTGCTGCGAGGACGATCTCGCGGCGGGCCTTGGCCGGGAACCCGTTGTCCCGTCCAGCCACCTCCAGGCTCGCCGCCAGCCTCTTGAGGTCCCATTCGAACGGGCCGGGCAGGGTCTCGTCGAAATCATTGACGTCGAAGACCAGGCGCCGCTCCGGCGAGGCGAACGCGCCGAAATTCGAGAGGTGCGCGTCCCCGCACAGCTGAACCCACAACCCCGATGTGGGCGTGGTGGCCAGATCAGCCGCCATCGGCAGCGCTGCTCCCCGGTAGAACGTGAACGGCGACACCAGCATCCGCCCATGCCGGACCGGCACCAGCTCCGCAACCCGTGATTCCGCCTGTCCCGACAGCAGCCCGATCGGATCCCGCGCTCCGCCGGGGGTGAAATCCGCGTGCGATTCCAACGGCGCCACCGCCCTGGCATCTCTACCCCGGGCGACGCGGGCCGCCCGGCTCAGGTGTTCCACCGCCCCCGCCGGCAATGAACCCTTGCCGGGTGCCCGCCGGGCTGGGCGCGTGCGAACACCCCCTTCGGTCTTGGCAGCCATAACCACTCCCTTCGCCGAGGCCGCGGAGCTGTCGGTAACCATCTGATTCCACCGGCACGGCCCCGATGTCACATCTGAGCGGGGTCGCCAGCCGGGAGCGGCGCGGCCAACCCGGCCGAGCCTGGCTACTGCGCACCGTCTCGTGAAATCTCTCCGTCCGGCCCATGGACCTCCGCTTGCTGTCAAGCGCCAGTCCACGTCGCGGCGGGGCGGGTGACATCCCCCTCTGGGGATGAAGACGGCCGTCATCCCGCGAGGAGCCCCGGCTCAGCTACCGCCGGCTTGGTGCCAGGAATACGGGTTTCGAGTGGTCATGCCGTAGGAGCGTCCGGTTCGCACCTTGCCCCGCGGGCCAGCTCCGGGCAGCTCCACCGCGCCAAGGGCGCCTCCGTCTGGGTGGGCAGCTCACAGGCAAGTGCCTTCACCTCAGCCACGACGGTGGCCGGGAAGACCCGCGGCCGCCCACTGCGCGGCCGGTCAGCCAGTCCCGGCAGCCCTTCGTGGCAGAACCGCTTGCGCAATTTGCGCACCGTGTCCACGACAACCCCGAGCGTGCGAGCGATATCGGCGTTGCATTGCCCGTCAGCGGCGGCCAGCACGATCCGCGCCCGCAACACCTGCCGATGTTCAGCACGCCCACGTCGCGCCAGTGCCTCCAGCATCTGCCGATCCGCCGGGTCCAGCGTGATCACATACGGGCTACGCGCGGCCACCCACCCACTCATTTCACGATCGACTATAGGAGTGAGACCGTATCGGGCAGGATCGTGCCCATGGCCTCCCCACCCGAGTGGACCAAGACCTCGCTGCGTCAACGCCTGCTGGCCCGCGCCCGGGAACGCTGGCCCAACTGACCACAGTCCAGGTCCGTCACCACGGTGCGTTCGCTTACGTCACCGGCGAACTCACCGACGGCACCACTCTGCCCTGTTCCGGTTGCGGTACAACGGATCCGCCAGCAGCTGGGGCTTCGCCATCTACCGCGCCAGCCACCAGGACTACGAAAAATCGACCCTGCCCAGGGCGTCCAACCGACCCGCCTCTGTCGGGGTATGTCGCAGCTCCGCGAGCAGCAGATTCGGGTCGTTCCCGGCCAGGTTGGCGCCGTTGGTCACATAGGCCCGGTTTCCTTGAACGGCGACGGCCGTGGTCCCCTGCATGCCGTCCTCGGCGTCCAGCAGGGTCTCGTGGGCGCCGTCCGGGCCCACCCGCACGAGCTTGCTGGTCTGGTTGATCGCGGCGAGGATCTCGGTGCCCCGACCGGTGAAGTCGAAGTCGTCGACGCCCTCCAGCCCTGTTGCCCGGACGTCGGCGCGGCCGGAGCCGCCGCGCTTGGTCACCGGGATGCGGACGATGGTGCCGTGGTCGGAGTTGGTCGCCCACACAGCACCGTCATGGACCTTCAGGCCGTTCGCGCCGAAGAAGGCACCGGGCGCCAGGGCCGGGTCCGCCGACCACACCGAGGCCTCGCCGCCGCGCAGCGGGGCCTGCCAGATGCGCCCGCCGGTGGAGTCGGTGACCAGAAAGCGGTCCCGCTTGCCGTCGATGACCAGTGCGTTCGGGAAGGTGTCGGCGGGCAGCGGCACGACGAGCCGGGGCGCACCTGAACGACGGACCTGCCAAATCCCGGTCAGCCCGCCCTGCCCGGAGGAGTAGAGGAAGTACACGGCGCCGCTGTCCGAGCGGGCGACCCCGGTGACCACGGGGATCCCGATGACCGGGGTGGTGCCGCCGCCATCCGGAGGTAGCGGCATGGTGGCGAGTACCTGGACGGCCCCGTCCGGCGCGACCCGCACCACCTGGCGGGCGGGGATCATGCCGATGACCGCGCCGCCGCCGGGCTCCAGGGCGATGCTCTCGGCGGCTTGGCCTGCGGCCCGGTCGAAGTGGGCGAGGATGCGCACCTCGCCCAGGCGGGTGCCGGCAGCGTGGTCGAGGTGCGTCGAGGTGGTGTCCAGGACCGCGGTCGGGGACGCGTGGGCCGCCGGGGTCGCGGCGACCCCGGCGCCCGCGGCGAGCAGGGTGGTGAGGCCGAGCGTGGCTGCGCGCCGCCTCATCCCGGTGAGTCGGTGGGGGAACATGGTCTTCCTTTCGGTCGTGCGGGATGGGGATGGGCCCGGGCACGACGGGGCGCCCGACGGCCCGTGCGGGGCCGTCGGCTGCGTGCCGATGGTGCCCAGCTAGCCCGGGAGGTGTCGGTCCGTCCGCGCTTCGCTACGCGGGTCGGTCCCGGACGGGGTGAAACGTTCCTGGCCGAGCACGGCCAGCAGCTCCAGCTGCGAGACCGCGGCGCTGCCCGGCGCGGGTGAGTACACGATCAGGCGCTGGTCCTGCCGGGCTGTCGCCAGAATGTCGAAGTCCAGCTCGATGAGCCCGACCGCAGGGTGCAGGATGCGCTTGCGGTCGCTGCGACGGACCGCGACGTCGTGCTGGGTCCAGAGCTCGGCGAACTCCGCGCTCTCCGCGCGCAAAGCCCCGACCAGCCTGTTCGCCAGGGGGTCAGCCGGGCGGACCGCGAGGGTCGCCCGCAGGTCGTCCACCTGCGCACGGCTCTCGTGCTCGTGGTCCTCGGCGCGGTAACGCCCGCGCATCTCCGAGTCGGTGAACCACCGGTAGGTGCAGCTGCGGGCGAGGCCGCGGAAATGGGTCTGTTCCCCCACCAGCGCATCTGCCATCGGGTTCTGGGCGAGCACGATGTTCAGGTCGGAGGCGATCAGGGCGGGCAGGCCCTGCAACCCGTTCAACAGCCGGAGGAGGCCGCGGCTGACGTGCTCGTCACCATCGATGCGAGGCGGAGCGTGGTGACCGGCGAGGCGGAAGAGATGGTCGCGTTCGTCGATCGTCAGCCGCAGCGCGCGGGCCAACGCGGTGAGCATCGTGACCGACGGTTGCGGGCCGCGTCCCTGCTCGAGCCTGGCGTAGTAGTCCGGTGACATGCCGGCGAGCTGGGCGACCTCAAAACGCCGAAGCCCCGGCGTTCGACGCCGCCCACCGACCGGAACACCGACGTTCTCCGGCTGGAGCAGCGCACGTCGGCGTCGGAGGAAGTCTGCGAGCTCGTTCCGTTCCACGCTCTCAGCATGCTCCTCGCGCAGCGAGACAACCAGGACTCGTCGATACCACCTTCATCGGACGGACGATGATCACTCAGCTCCCTCGGAGTGCGCGCGAGGGCAGCCTGCCGAATCTGGCTCCCGGTGAACCGGCCGAGGTGGGTGAAGCCCCATAAGAGCGCTGTCTCGGTCGCGCCACCGCGGCCGTCGACGAGATCGACGCGCACCCACTCCAGCCGCACGACGCGGAGGCAGACGGTCGGCGAACGGGGCAGTACGGAGTTGTCAAACATCAAGGCGCCGCTCAACCACGGCACGAGACCTAACATCGGAACTGCAGTGGTCAACAACGCGGCGGCGGACCGCGGGGAGACGTCCACGACCGCACGGACAATGGACAGGTAACAAATCGGCGACATAAGTCGGTGCTGATGCCGATGGCCTGCTCGACGTACACCCCACGAGGCACCCGTCGCGGGTGCGGGTAGCCGAGCAGCTCGCGCGCTGCCTTCTTCAGCGGCGAAATTTTGTACTCGCTAGTACATTGCCTGCGCGCCAAGCCCCGGCTGCCGTCGGGGTTGAGCACGTGCAGTGGCATCGAGACGAACCGGTGGGCCGGGTCGAGCGCGTCGTCGCGGATGTTGCCCGCCGATACCGTGCGCACCGGAATGCCGAACTTCTCCGCTGCGCACGGAGCCGGGCGAGGTTCATATACACCGCGCGTGGTTCCCAGCCGGTGTCGGCGAACAGAGCGACGTCGAAGCTCGGGATCACACCGTCGCACGCCAGCAATAGCACGGCGCTGCTCTGGACCCCGGCGCCTAGCGAGAGGCACCGCAAGACCGTACCGGTGTCGTGAGTGGATGATGGATTGGTCATGCCGCGTTCGCCTCTTCGGTGTATCCGGAGGGCTCGGTGGAACCGGCGTCGAGGTTGGCGAGGTCGGCGAGTAACTGGGCGACGGCATACGTGGCCTGCTGCGGTACGACGCCGTTACCCAGCGCGCGAAGTTGGGCGGTGCGCGGCAGTGGAAGATCTGTCACCCAGCCCGGTTCGAGACCTTGGAGCCATTCGACGAAGGCTGGGGCCAGGACGGGGCGGCCATGGATGCCAGCCAGCCGCGTGACTAGGCCTGCTGGTCGCCGGGGCCGAACAAGGGTTTCGCCGTTGTCGTGGCCGAGCAGGAACGTGAACCGGGCCAGGTCGGTGCGGAGTTGGCCGATGTCGTAGACCGGGCTATCGATGAAACGCCGTAGGGATGGGTGGACATGATCGTGGTCGGCGGCCAACCAGTCATGGAGAAAGCGTAGGAGTTCAGCCAGCTCGGCCGTGTCCCCGGCGTCGACGTTCACCGCGGGCATGGTCACGGCCTCAGGTTAGCGTGGTTGCTGGGATTGATGGTGGTTACTCCGGCGGTGTGGCTGAGTTCGGTGCGGAGTTTGTCGTTTTCGATGGTGATGCGGCGGATGTGTTCCTCGTAGAGGTCGAGATGCAGGCGCAGTTGCTGGGTTTCCGGTGCGCAGCTTGGTGATGCGCTCGTTCAGCTGGTCATTGCCGCCCGGCCGGGATCGCGTGGCCCGCTGGATGGTTGCTGTTGCCGCCTCGGTCAGGAACTTGTCGATCAATGCTGGGTAGTTGCGGTAGAGCGTTGGACGGGTGATCCCGGCGCGGGCGGCCAGCGCGCTCACGGTGGGCCTGACGGTTCCGGCGCGGCCTTCGGCCAGCAATGTGTCCGCGGCGGCTTGGATGTCGGTTTCGGTGACCGTGCTGGGTTTCACTCCTAGGTGTCCTTTCCGGTGGCGAGAAGCCGGCTGATCTGGTCGCGGCGGGTCCGGAGTCGTTCGTGGACGTAGGGCACCAGCAGCTCACCGGTCTCCAGTGAACTGTCTACTTTGGATAGCCGGTTGTGCCAGGCGGTGCGGTTGTCTTTGGTGAGGGCGACGTTGCGGCAGGCAAGTGGCTGGCAGTCGCCGAGTGACGGGTTGAGGTTGCCCCCGGGAACCGGACACCGGGGTTTATGCCGCGAAGGCGAGATGTTGATGGTAGCTTACGCGGGTTTCGTGTGGGGTTCGGTAGTTGAGTGTCGAATGTAGACGGTCGTGGTTGTAGTAGCCGAGGTAGGCGAACACGGCCCGGCGGGATACTTCGACGAACGTGGCACAAGGGACATCCTTCCCCAGACCAGTGTCTGGGCTCAGGGTGTCCGGTCCATCGGGGCAACCCCAAGGGGCGGCCGAGCTTGCCGAACTGGCCTCAACCTCATCACGCTCACGGAACCGCAACGTCGAAGCGGAGGTCAGGGTCGCGCCATCGGACGCGAACACGAACGTCCAGCCGAGGCTTACCAGCGGCCAAGAGAAGTCGGTCACCTCAACCCAGCTCTCGACGTTTCCCTCCCCAGGGACACTGGTGAGCCGATAGGTCGCCTCCCTGGTCCACCGTTCCCAGCCTCGGGCAGCCGGATCGCGCGTCTCGAACACCAGATAACCACCCGGCCGCAGGGCAGCGCACACAGCCCTCAGCGTCGCCTGCCAGTGCTGAGGATCCACGATGTGCTGGACAACGTTGGCGGTCATCGTCGTCACGTCTCGATCAGTCACACACGCAGCGGCGGCGTCGCCATCCACCCAGCAAACCCTGCCTGCACCAGGCTTGCTGCGCGCAACCGCGATGGAAGCAACGGCCGGGTCCACAGCCACCACGTCGTAACCACGCTGCGCAAGCAACAGCGCAAACGTGCCCGTTCCACAACCGACATCGAGCACCCGCTCGGCGCCCAACTCATCGAGGATGGCTACGTAGACATCAAGGTCGCTGCGGTCCGAATCCAAAGCGTCATAGATCGCGGCAAGCCGCGGGTCTCGAAATTCCTCATCCACAGCAACACTCAATCACGGCATCAAGGAAACGCAGACCGCGACACCAGCTGCCATACCGTCCTGCACAACAGACGACCGACCACAACGCCCAAACCTTGCTCACATCGCGACCGCCACCCGACTTCGCGGTGTCTCATGAGACACCGCGTTCCGGGGAACGGCGGCTTCACGGAGTTGTCGATGCACGGCCGATGGCGCACCGACGAACGCGGCTACGTCGCGGCACTTCGCCGCTACGCCAGCGAGATCGGCCAACTCGCGTGGTGCGCGCCGATGGACCACATGACCGAGGCGCACATCCTGTCCCGGACCGGCGGCACGGTGCTCAGCCACCAGCAGCGCACTTTCGCAAACTACCTGCGTCTGCGCGATCTCGCGCCCGATCTGCCAATTATCCCTGTCCTGCAAGGACAATCGCTTTCACACCAGCGGTGCGCCGGCTCCTACGAGCGGCATGGCGTCAACTTGGCCGCGCTGCCCTTGGTGGGCGTGGGCAGCGTGTGCCGCCGCCAGCACACCGCCGAGGTCGAGCAGATCCTGCGGTCCTTGGCAGCACGTGGATACCGCTTACACGCCTTCGGCGCGAAGGTTCTGGGATTGGGACGATTCGCCGATGCTATCGCTAGTAGCGACTCGGCCGCATGGAGTTTCCGGGGCCGGTATGTCCCCGGCTGTATGCCCAGCCACCGCAGCGAGTCCAACTGCCAGCGTTTCGCGTTGGCCTGGCACGCCCGGCTGCAGACATCACTTGTGCGCCACGAAGAAGCCCCACAGCGGCGAGATCCGGTATGCAACCGGACCACGGCCGTTGCTCGCCGCCGACCGCTCAAGGGCCACGCCGGCCGAGTAGTCCGCACACCGCGCCCGCTCCGGCCCGCTGCCGCCGCGCACAACGCACTCGCCGTTGCCGCGCGCAGCGACCCACAACGAACAGGAGTCCACCATGCCCACCACTGACGGACGACACGAGCGGGACGGTGAAATTCCGCGCTGGGCCGCGACCGCCGGCAAACACACCCTCCGCGCACCACGTTGGGTCTCGCGGCTGTTCCGTCCTGATCACCGCGCGACCGACGACAGCGAGCCGCAGGTCCCCCCGCCGGACGTGTCAGGGCCGATTCGCCACCGAGTGCGGCGCGAGTACCGCGCGGCCACCCTCGCCAAGGCCCGCCGGATATCCGAACAGTGGGTGCACGCCGGGTTCAACACCGGCACGGTGCCCTACGGCTACCGCGCCCAGCGCGTCCGGATCACCCCCGGGCAACGACGCGCGCGGTGGCGGACCCTCCTGGTGATCGAACCCGCCGAAGCCGCGACCGTGAAAATGATATTCACCTGGCGGGGCGAGGACCGTCTATCCGTGACCGCTATCCGGCAGCGACTGGCCCCGGACACCGGACAGCCGGCCGCGTGGACCCACGCGACCATCACATCGATCCTGCGGAATCCGAAGTATCTGGGTCGGCAGGTGCGGGGACGATGCCACCACGGCCGCCGCACACCTCACCAACTGTGGGTGTGGTCGCCGGTGCAGGCACATCCACCCATCGTCTCCTCAGACGAGTTCATCGCGGCCAACCATCGCACCATCTTGGCCACCGCGCTGCTGGCCGCCGACAGCACGGCGTCCGAGTTGCCGGCTCGGAGGGCGGCGTGATGACCAATCCCGACTTCATCACCGCTGACGACGTCTCGACCGGCCCCGGCTTCCACCCGGACGGGCTGACCCGCGAAACGATCACCGTGGTGCAGCGTGAGGTGGATCGCGCGCTGCGCCGCGAGGGATACCCCGTCCAGGACAGGCAGCCGCCGACCACACGACGATCGGCACCTGCCCGGGTCGAGCCCCACGCAGACCGGACCTGCGACCCGACCGGCGAGCCACCATCGGCGGCAACCACGTCAGCACCGGAATCTTGCGCGTCACCGCAGCCGGACGTGACGGGACAGCCGGGCGGAACCAGGACGGCAGACGACGCGGGACCGTCTACGGGCGAACCAGCGGGCGATCCGGTCCCCACGCTGTTCACCCCAGCCCAGGCAGCGAACCTATTACAGGTGCCGGAGTCCTGGCTGCGCCGCCGAGCCGCCCGCCGCCTGGTGCCGTCCACGTTCCTGGGCAAACACCTGCGCTTCGCCCCCACCAACCTCCACCAGATCATCACCGACGCAGCCCGCCCCAGCGTGACCCGGCCCGCCTCCGGCCCGAACACAGCGCCCCGTCGTCGCGGCCGGCCGCCCCTGCAGGTTCGGACCGATTCCCGCCGGCCCACCCGCTAACCCCGCACCCATTCCCCCTTATTTTCGCCGCTGAACACAGTTGGGTTGCGTTCTTCGGTCCGCAGAGCGTCCATATGGCCGTGCCGCATTCCCGGCACGGCCATATCCACTCCTTCCAGAAAAGAGAACCCAGCCATGGCATGGGCAGAACACCGCGGGGACGGATTCCGTGTCCGCTACCGGCTCGACGACGGATCCATCTTCACCGAAACCGGCTTCGCCGACCGGAACGAGGAGGAAAACCGTGCCGCCGACATCGAGTCCGACCAACGCCGCCGCCGCTTCGTCGACCCGCGACTGGCCGAAACCACCATCGACGAATGGGTCCGCCAGTGGTCGGACGCGCACCGCGTCGCCGACATCACCTGGGCGGCCTGCGACTCCCACATCCGGCCCCGCTGGTCAGGCTCCGCCGTGGGTGATATCCCGCGGATCGCGGTCAAGGGATGGGTGAACAAGACACTCCGGCCGACGCTGTCCGACAAAAGCACGCAGGACATCCTCGTCGTGTTCTCCATGATCCTCGGCGAAGCCGTCGACGAAGGACTCATCGGCGCCAACCCCTGCCGCAAACTACGGATCACGTTCGCCGACCGGCCCGAGCGCCCGCACGCCACCACCGACGAGGTCGACGCACTTGCCGGACGCATGTCACCCGACAACGGGCTCATGACCATCACCGCCGCCTACACCGGACTCCGGTGGGGCGAGATCACCGGGCTGCAATGGACCCGCACCCACCTCGACGACGACATCCCCACACGACGTCGACCCGAAGTTCGGCGCGCTGCACGAGATGAAGAGCAGATTGGAACTCGGCCCGCCCAAGACCCCCGCCAGTGTCCGCACCGTGCACCTGCCACCCTTCCTCGCCGACGAGCTACGAGCCCACCGGGACGCAACCCGGACGCGCAGTTCGTGTTCACCGGAGTCAACGGTGGGTTGCACCGACGGTCCAACTTCCGCCGCCGGGTGTGGCTGCCCGCGCTGGCAGGGGACGAGCAGAAGGGATGGTCACCACTGAACAAGGAGATGCACTTTCACGACCTACGCCACACACACGAGACCTGGCTGATCGAGAACCACGTGCGACGCATCCTGCGGCTGGTCCGCCTCGGACACAAACGCGAAGACGTCGACGACCTCTACTCCCACATCACCCAGCAGATGATCGAGGAGACACTGCAGGCCCTCCAGCAGCGGTGGGAGCAGGACGGCGGCTGGACCTGGACCGAAAGTCCCACTATAGCGCCAGAAGCGGCATGACCCCTTCGGATCAGGGCTTGTGGTCAGGAGACCGTGCTCCCCATCTGCTCCCCACAATCAGAAAAAGCCTGCCGACAAAGATCATCGACAGGCCATCTGACCAGCAACAACACACGGTGGGCGATACTGGGATCGAACCAGTGACCTCTTCGGTGTGAACGAAGCGCTCTCCCCCTGAGCTAATCGCCCCTTGCGGTGTTGAGGAGAACTCTACAACACGACTTTCGGGGGCCTGCAAACGGGTGGTCGCTTCCGACCACAGCGCGTCTACCAGCGAATACGGAGCGAACAACCCCGAGCTAGCCAAGGCCCTGCCAGGGAGGGGCCGCGCGCGGGCCCGTTCGACATCCGTGCGACGGTGCTATCGCACGGCGGCCGAACCGCGCAGTATGTAGGTCAGCGTCGGCAGCAGGCTGCGCGGCGCGGACGGCGAAGGGCCAGCGAGGGCGACCGGACCTCGAACGGGTGATCTCGAGCGCACTCGCGAAAGATCCGGTGCCCCGGGGCGTCCCACCGCCGTCCTCGGTCGCCCGGGCCGGGAAGGGAGACGAAGGGTAGGACGATGCGCAACGATCACGTGACGCTCCGCTCGACGGCGGTCTTCGACCTGCTGGCGCCGCGCTCGCCGGCGGTTCCGGTCAAGGTTGAGCTGCGCTACGACACGCGGGACCCGTACGCGGTCGTCGCCGCCTTCCGCACCGGACGCGCGGGCTGGGTCGAATGGGTGTACGCCCGCGATCTGCTCGCCGACGGCCTGCTCGCCGACGCCGGTGACGGGGACGTCCGGATCCGGCCTTCAGTGGAGGACCCGGAGTCGGTGCTCATCGAGCTGAACTCGCCGTCCGGGCACGCCATGTTCGAGGCCGCCGCCCAGGAGCTGGCCGACTTCCTCGACCGCACCTACGACGTCGTGCTGCCGGGTAACGAGCACCTGTGGGTCGACGTGGACGACGCGCTCACCCACCTCATCCCGAACGATCGGACCTGATCACGAGCCCGTCACCGGTTGCGGACCCCCCGGTGACGGGGCGGTTTCGGGAGTCCGATATGGTTCTCTCACACCACGGCGACGGGGTGCGGGACACCGGCCGACAAGGCAGGCGGAACCGCGTCGAAACCATGGTAGTGCGGACGTAGCGCAGCTGGTAGCGCATCACCTTGCCAAGGTGAGGGTCGCGGGTTCGAATCCCGTCGTCCGCTCGGAAGGCCCTCGGGGCCTGTAACCGGTGGAGTGGCCGAGAGGCGAGGCAACGGCCTGCAAAGCCGTGTACACGGGTTCGAATCCCGTCTCCACCTCGCGCGATTAGCTCAGCGGGAGAGCGCTTCCCTGACACGGAAGAGGTCACTGGTTCAATCCCAGTATCGCGCACCAGATAACACCGCAGGTCAGAAGCCCTGTTCCTCCTCGGAGGAGCAGGGCTTTACTGTCGAAAAGGAGACGGCAGGCCGGGCCGGCTCGACCTGCCGCTGCGCACAAGGTCACGCGCAGGTGCGGGAACCACTCCCCCAACACTGCCCGCTCGCCGGACGTCAACGCCAGCAGCGACGCCGCCCAACGAGTCTCCAGCGCCAGGACGACCCGTCGCCGCATCTCCGGGCGTCGCGTGGTCGTAGACCCGCGCGATCCCCTTGATCTTCTCTGCCCGGGCCGAGCCCGGCGAGCCACCTTGGGGATCCCGTCCTCAGCCAGGTGTTGTGGCTGTGCCGACCCTCATGAAACGTGAACATCGACAAGACCGCCGGCTGGTGCTTGCCGGCACCCGGCCGGCTGGGGTCGAGGCCGTCCCACACCGGCCGCCAGAAGTGGTTGCGGAAGTTCGACCGGCGCACGGGATTGCTCTGGGGAACACCGGACAAAGGGATGACGATGGCTGTCCATCAGCTCTTCGTGGAACACGGCAATGCTGGGCGGCAGTTCCACCCACCGAGTCCCGTGGGTCTTCGTCCACACCTTCTTTGACTTCCCCTTCTCCGGCCCGTGCCGGTCGGCACCGGACCGGGGACGTCGTCTCGCCCGCCCAGTGCCGGATGCCCACCTTCAAGAAGCCGCCCGCCGACTTCCTTGAGAGGCGTCTCGATGGCGAGAGCATGACGCTCAGCGTCGTGCGCGTGTGTCCACCGAGGACGAGAAGGCGGGCTGAAGAGACGAGTTGTGCCGTCACTCTGCTCCGGGTCGACTGGGACAAGTAGGCGACGGCGACCACAGCGCGTTTCTTCCCGCGGCGGCAGGCCCAGCGCCGGTTCAACATTCTTGGCGTCAGGCACGCGCAACCATTTTCCAAAGCTGTGGAACGCACCCTCCCGTTCGGACTGCTCTGCCACAGCCTGCTGGACATCCGGTACGCGCCGTCACGCCTGGGCACAAGCCGCCGCGCAACCACGAAAGTCAGGTCATCACAGTGACTGCCCGAATAGCACCCCTCTCTGCTCGTCCGGCGATGCATCGGCCAAAGTGTCGACCAAATCGGTACGGCGGACTTTTTCCACCCTTCTGAAAAACTGAAAATCACTACCCTGATCGGGACAGCTCCACCGGCGGTGCCCCTTTCACGGAATCGTTACCGCGCGCGTCATTCGAGCGGAATATTCCGATAGGCTGTCCACCGGGCACGTGTGTAAATGTTTCCGCGAGGAATCGTTCGGACTATCGGATGACCCATTCCGCCCAGTCGTTCGACGCGAACCTGCGCTCAGGGTCGCACAGTCCACATGGGAGTTTACGCAGACAGAGCAACAACACTGGCGTCCCGGCGACCCTCATTGCCCGGCCGTGGCCCTCTTCCTAGGATCGCGTTCACGCAGGGGTGGGCATTTTCCGTTCCAGTCCATTTGAGAGCGAGGAAGAGTATGGGTCGAAGATTTGGCAGAACAACGGTGCACCTACGCTCGACAGTGACGATCGGCATAGCGTTCGTGGCGGCGGCAGCCGGCGTGTCGGCTCCCGCGGCCGCGGCACCCGCGGCGCCGTCCGTGCTGACCAAAAGCGCTCAGGACGTGACCAGTCCCGGCGCGAACCCGGTCAACCACGGCGACACTCTCAACTGGGTGCTCAACTACCAGAACAACGGCCCGGCTGGACCATCCGCGGCGACCATCACCGATCCGATCAACGGCGCCGGTACCACGCAGACCTACGTGCCGGGCTCGCTCCAGGTGCCACCCGGCTGGACACCGTCCTGGTCAACCGACGGCACGAACTATCAGACCACCGACCCGGGCACCGCCACCGTAGCCGTGCGGGCGACCAATCCCGGCGCCCGGCCAGGCGGCACCAACCTGGCCAACATCCTGCTCGCGCCGGTGAAGCCGACCGCGACCCCGACCGGCGGCGACGGTTACACGCCGATCATCTTCCGCCGGCCCAGCGGCACGGTCGAAGCGTGGAACATGTACCACCACCTGGTTGCCGCGGCGCCCAAGCTGGTCTGCACCGACCTGACGGCCGGCGCACCGTGCGCCGGCGGCCCATGGCCTCGGCCGGTCAACACCGCGCCCGGACCGTTCGGTACTGGTTCCACCGGCGACATCGCCAGCACCCTGACCCCCCAATACGTCCAGGACCCCGGCCGGCCCGGCGTGGTGTACTACGCCGCCGTCACCGCCTCCTCGGTGGGAGTCGGATGCCTCGACCTCGGCACGCGGGCCAATTGCGGGTACTTCCCGCTGATCGCCACCGGTCCCGGCGGCGCGAACGGGCTCGCGGGCCTGGTCACCACCGCCGGCAACCTCTACGGCGTCGGCAGCAACGGTCAGGTGCTGTGCCTGACCATCGCCTCCCACTCCCCGTGCGCCGGCCAGCCGTATGCCCCGATCGTGCCGGCCAACAACAACTCGCCCGGCGCCAACTACATGGGTTCGATGGCCATCGCCGGGGGCAAGGTGTTCGCCTCGTCCTCGCCGGCCGGCGGCGCCCCGGTGCTGGGCTGCTTCGACCCGGCCACGGCGACGGCCTGCTCCGGCTGGGCCACCCCGCAGGCGATCGCGCCGCCTGGCAACTCCACGTACAACGCCTACACCGCATACGACACCGCGAGCAATTCCGTCGGCGCGTGCGCGACCACGACCGGCAATCCCACGTCGACAACGACCTGTTTCACCGTGGGCGGTGCCCCATTGGCCGCTCCGACCGTGTTCAACTCCTTGGCCAACCGGTTGATTTTCAACCCGGAGACCGCTACCGGCCCGGACGGCCACCTGCGTAGCTACACGGGGACCTGGGGCGGGTCGAGCACAGGCGACACCGTCTGCTACGACTGGAACACGGCCGCAGCGTGCGCTGGTTTCCCTTTGCCGGCAACACATCCCAGCGCCAACGGCGGCGTCACCCGGGACTACGGCTATGCGTACGACCAGGTCACCCAATGCCTGTTCGGACTCGGTGACGCCGGCATCCTGTTCTCCGAGGACCCGACCACGTCGAGTTCGCCGTGTATCCACAGCGGGGCGGAGGTCACGCTGTCGCCGTCGGCGTTCTACTGCGATGGCGCCACCGGCCACATCCGCAGCTACACCGACGCCCGCCTGGACAACATGAACCTGGCCAACGTCAACCTGACCGCGTCGACCGCGGAGGTCAGCGACACCGGCGGTTCCGTGATCGCCCATCCCGCGTTCGCCCCGGACGGCACCCTGGACCTGTCGGGAATCTCCCCGGCCGCACATCCCGGCATCACCGTTTCCGCACACCTCGTGCTGAACAACAGCAATGACTTCACCGGCGGCAACCAGCCGCATCTGGTCGTGGCGTTCGACGGCGACGCACCACAGGTCTGTTTCAAGACCACGGTCTCCCCGACCTGCACCGCGACCGGGGTGTCCGACACCGCGACCGGTGACGACACCACCGGAACGCTCACCTCCAACACCGTGAACCTGCCGGTCGCGCCGGGGCCGGCCTGCCAGCCGGCAGTAACGATCAACAAGGAGATTTGCGCATCGAACAATGACAACAACTGCCAACCCGGCGGCCCAGGGCCATGGGCGAAACAGGCGACCCCGGGCTTGCTCGGCTTGTTGCTGGCCAACCCGCACTGGCGGATCACGGTGACCAACGCCGGTCCGACCGGCATCACCGGCGCCACCATCAACGACAGTGCAGTTCCGTCGTGCCGGTCCGCCGCAGGTACCTTCGGCCTCGCGGCAGGAGAGAGCAAACAGATCTTCTGCTCGACGTCGCTGCTCTTGTCCTTGCTGCCGTTCACGAACACGGCGTCGGCCACCTACACCCCCGCGAACTCTCCAGCCGGAACCCCGCCGTCCAGGACCAGCGGATCCTCGGCGGTGGCCTGTTCCCTTCTCTGGTGCTGAGCACCTGACCAACACAAAACCGCGGTGCCACCGGGCAGAGGCATCGGTGGCACCGCGGCAGTCTTGTGACCGAGCAGCGACTCGGCTGGAAGCCCGGCCGAGCGCTTCGTGGAACCCCTTGCGGGAGTCAGTCGATCACGCTGTGGTGCGGCAGTCCCGGGTATTCCGCCCTCAACGGCCGGGACTGCCGCTCAGCTCAGCCTTCGGCGTCGGCGCCGGGGATGAGCGCGCCGGGGACGTCGTCGGGAGCGTAGAACTTGTTCTCGCCCGGGAACGGCTGCTGCCAGCTGTGTGCCTCGTACCAGTCGAGGTGGTTGAGCTGTGCGGGGTTGAACGCGTCGACCTTGTCGGCCGTCCCGTTCGCCTGCTGCTGGGTCTTCCAGTTCGACCATTGCGCCGCGAGCTGGGTCTTGTCCGCGGGCACCGCAGTGGCCTGGGCTGGTGCGGCCGGAGTGTCGGCGCCGCATTCGGGCAGGGTCTTCAGGCCGTCGGTGAGCGCTACCTGGTTGGGCACCGCGGTGTACGGCGTGAAGTCGGCGCTCGGGGTGAACGCGTGGCGCATCGGCGACGCCGCGGTGTCCTTCTGGTTCATCGGCTGGATGCCGAGGATCTGTTCGACAGTACGGAGCAGGGTGATCTGGCTGCCGTAGTGGCTGTCGACCGCACCATGGCCGGCCCACGGGCTGATGATCTGCACCGGTGCGCGGTGGCCGTCGACGTGGTCGGCCGCGGCCTGCGAGTCGTCCTCGACCACGAAGATGGCCGTCTGCGCCCAGTATTTGCTGTGCGAGACCGTGTCGACGAGCTTGCCGAGCGCGAGGTCGTTGTCCGCGACCTGGGCCGGGCCGTTGGCCGGACCGCCGGTGTGGTCGTTGGACAGCCACATCATGTTGAGGTTCGCCGGGCCGTTCTTCTGGAAGTCCTGCTTCCAGACCTCGTACTTGTAGACGTCGGGAACGTTGAGGTCGAAGTGCGGGAAGCCCGGCACCGACACCTCGTTCAGCGACGGGATCGCCGAACCGGTCTTGATCGGGTAGGCGCTGGGTTGCCCGGTCGCGGCCATGGTCTTCGCGTCACAGTAGTACTTCTGCCACGTGGCGCCGGCCGGCTTCTGCTCGAAGTCCTGGAATTCGCCGAAGTTCTTGACGGTCTTGCCGGCCGCCTTCGCGCCGGTCCAGATGAAGCCGGAGCGCTGGTGGCCCAGGACGTCGTCTTCGGTGTCGTAGCTGCGGAGGTATTCGCCCGCGGTGGACTCGGTGTACTCCGGGTTGTCGGCCTGGGTCACCCAGCTGTGGCCCTCGGCCGAGTTGGTGCCGGTGTCGTAGAAGTTGTCGTACAGGCCGAACTGATTGGCCAGCGCGTGGTTGTTAGGGGTCACCTTCTGGCCGAAGGAGGCCAGCGAGGGGTCCCCGTTGCCCTTGGCGATGTCGCCGAACTGCTGGTCGTAGGTGCGGTTCTCCTTCACGACCCAGTACACGTACTTGATCGTCGAGGGGTCACCGAGTTTGACCGGGACCGGAACCGGCTGCGCCTTGCCGGTGTTGTCCGCCTTGGCGAGCGAGTTGCCGCGCCAGCCGTTCTGGGTGAAGACGGTGCCGGTCTCACCCTTGATCACGTCGTCGCCCGGCAGCGTGAAGTGCGTCAGGCTGGCGGTGGTGTCGTGTGTGCGGTGCTGGTCGGTGGTCGAGCGGCGCGCGTCGATGCCGCGGGTGTTGGTGACCACGATCTGGTCGCCGACCTGAGCGATCTCCGACGGGAAGTAGTCCGTGGGCAGGAGGCCGACGTAGCTGACCGGCTCCAGCGGGTTGGCGTACTTGTAGACCGCGACCGCGTTCGCGCGGCCCAGGGTCACCAGAAGGCGGCCGTCGCCGGTCAGCGTGGTGGCGGTGGGCTCATATCCGGCCGATGCCTCGGACCACGGCCTGGTGGCGATCGTCTGAGCCACCTTGTCCTTGGCCGTGTCGATCACCGACAGGTCGTCGGACGCGGTGTTGGTGACGAACAGGGCGCCGTTCTTGGCGTAGAGCGAGGTCGGGTGCAGGCCGACGTCGATGCTGCCCGGCGTCGCGGCCGGGTTGGCGAGGTCGATGACGCTGACCGTGCCGGTGGTGGAGGCGCCGGTGTCGCCGTTGGCCGGGACCTGGGTGCCGTAGGAGTTCATCGTGGTTTCGCCGGGCTTGGCGGGACGGCCACCCTCGTTGCTGACGTAGAGTTTGCCGCCGACCAGCGCGAGGTCGCGCGGCGCGATGCCGACCGTCCAGCTCTGCACGATGGCACCGGTGGCGGCGTTGATGGCCACGACGCGGTTCTGGCCGTTGACCGCGGAGTACACGGTCGAGCCGTCGGCGGAGAAGGCGGCTTCGCTTGCCAGGGCGCGCTTTCCGCCGACCGCGGGGATGCTGACGAACGTGGGGTTCGCCAGCGTGCCGTCGGGGTTCACCGCGAACTTGCGGTATCCGTCGGCCTGGCCCAGCCACAGCGTCTTGCCGTCGGGAGAGTACGCCGGGCCTTCCTGGCCGATGTCGTTGCCCGGGATACGCAGGTCCGCCGCGGCGTTGTTGCCGATGTACTGCTGGACCCGGTAGCCTTTGAGGTCCACAATGGACAAAGCCATGCCGCCGTCGGTGATCGACGCGGCCAGGTGCGTGCCGTCCGGGCTGAGGGCGGACGACATGATCTTGCCGTTCTGCAGGACCATGCGGTCGCCGTAGGGCTTGAGGTACTGGTCGGAGGAGGCGACCAGTCCGTTGTCGGTGTTCTGGCCGACCTGGTCGGTCCCGAACAGGTTTGTCTGCGCGACGCCGATGCCTGTACCGGTGACGACGAGCGCGATCGCGGACACTCCGGCTCCGGCCAGGGTGAACCGCCGGCGCCGGCCGTGAAGCGTCTGCTTCCCGGCACGCCGTCTGAGGCGCGTTACCTGCATTGCGAACTATCCCTTCGTGGTGGGGAGCAGTTCGACGTTGCCGTCGAACTGCCACAGCGGGTTCGGTGCGTCTCCTCGCGGGGTGTGCACCAGGAAGTAGCCGTTCACTTCCTTCGGTCCATCGCCGTCGGCGGTGTACCGCCCGTCAGGGGTTGCGTGGACTTGGTAGATGGCCGTGCCGGCGGCGTCCACGCCGGGGAGATGCCAGGTGACGACGCAGCGCCAGTCGTTACCCGGTCCTTCTTGTTCGCCCTTGCCACCGGATTTCACGCACTCCGCGCCGGCGCGCAGCTGCTCTTCGGTGACCGCGGGGCGATTGAGCTGCCGGGTCTGCATCCGGTAGAGGTGGGCGAAGGCGACCGATACCGAATCCTGGACGGTGTCCTTGGCGATCCCGGAGCCCAGCGACGGGGTCGAGGCCGCGACGACGCCGGTCGACACCGCGAGCAGTCCGGCCAGCGGCAGGACGCCGAAGAGCCATACCCGGCGTCCGGAGCCGTCGTAGGCGAGGTCGGTGAAATCGCGGCGGAGGAACAGGACGAACGCCAGCGCGGTCGCGGCGGCGGCCCAGGCCAGGCTGACCACCACGTTGATCATCAACGGCGCGAGCTGCACCGGGTCGGTGAACAGTCCGTCCCAGGCGATGAAGGCGTAGCCGGGCAGCGCGAGCCGGACCGCGACCGGCAGGGGCAGAAGCTGGCACAGCTGCAGCGCAAACGCCACGACGGCGGGCACGAGCAGGCCCATCGGCGACCGTCCCAACGCGACGGACCCGAGCAGGCCGATTCCGGCGAGGGCAAGGGTCGGGGCGAGTACGCTGAGCCAGGCGAGCAGGACCTTGCCTGCCGCGTCCCCGGTGGAGAGCAGGTTCCCGTCGAGTCCGACGAGCGGCTGGGCGCCGACGGCGAGCACGCCGCCGAGCACGCCGGACGCGCAGAGGCCGGCGACCATGACGAGGACGACGGCGAGGCTCGCCAGCGCTTTGGCGGCGAAGATCCGCCGGGGCGAGCGGACCGCGACCAGCAGGTGGCGCCAAGTGCCCAGCCGGTCCTCGGCGGCGAACACGTCGCCCGCGACGATCGAGGTCAGCAGCGGCAGGGCGTAGCTGCCCGCGAATCCCAGCAATACCAGCGAACCGGCCCACCCGGACTGGCCCATCCAGCGCCCGAACAGGGAGTCGACCGGCAGCGAATCCTGCTGGCTCACCACGGCGACCACGAGGCCCGGCGCGATCCAGCAGGCGAGCACCAGAAGGCGGATCCGCCACTGCGCGAACAGTTTGACAAGCTCGAAGCGGAGGCCGCGCGCGATCGGCACGCGCGGGGCGATGGAGGTCTCGGCAGCGGTCGCGGTCATCGCGCGGACTCCTGATCGGTGAGGGCGAGGAACGCGGCCTCGAGCGGCGAGGTGACCGGGGCGAGTTCGCGCACCGCGATGCCGGCACGCGCCAGACCGGCGACGAGGGTGTCGAGCGCGGGAACCGAGGCGCGCACGACCAGGAGTTCGGCGTCGTCGCGGGCCACGTCCTCGGATTCCTCGACGACCCGGACTCCGGCGGTTTCGGTGGCGAGTTCACGGGCGGCGCCGGGATCGGAGGTGCGCAGCCGGTAGTCGAGTTCGCCGGTCTCGGCCGAAAGCTTGGTACGCGGGCCGGTGAACACGACCCGGCCGGCGGCGACGATGGTCACCTCGGTGCACAGCGCCTCGACGTCGTCCATCCGGTGGCTCGACAACACGACGGTCGCGCCCTCGTCGGCGAGCCGGTTGAGCACGCGGTGGACGTGTTTCTTGCCCGCGGGGTCGAGCCCGTTGGCCGGTTCGTCGAGCACCAGCAGCCGCGGCTTGGCCAGCAGGGCGGCGGCAAGCCCGAGCCGCTGGCGCATGCCGAGGGAGAATCCGCGGACCCGGTCGCCGGCGACGTCGCTGAGGCCGACCTGCGCCAGCACGTCCGCGACGCTGGACATGTCCGCGTCCCGGCCGCGCAAGGCGGCCAGTGCCGCGAGGTTCTGCTCGGCGGAGAGCGACGGGTAGAGGCCCGGTCCGTCGACGAAGCCGGTCACTCCGTCCGGCGTCTCCAGCGTCCTGCCGACCGGCGAGCCGAGGATTTCCAGCGTGCCCTCGTCGGGGGCGGCGAGGCCCAGCAGCAGGCCCAGCAGGGTCGTCTTCCCGGCCCCGTTCGGGCCTACGAGGCCGTGGATCCGGCCTTCGGCCATGTCGAGGTCGATACCGTCGAGCGCGATGACGTCACCGAAGGTCTTGGTGATGCCGCGCGCCCGGATCGCGAGAGGTCGCTCCATGGTTCCCTTCCCTGCGTGGACCGGGATGAGAACTTAGGTTCGGCAATCAACCCCCAGCCAAGCGAGAGACAAACACCGCAAGAACACGGAACGGACGCACCGCGGCGTGCGCCGGGAACTTACTGGTACTAAACGGACATAACGTCGCGCGAGGGGTCGTCCGGGAAGCGCCGGACGTGGTCCGAAAAGGACGGTGAGCCCGGGGACCAACCCCACCGTCACCACGAGGAACCGGAGATGGCGAGACGCAAGAACCAGGTGACAGACCGTGGTAAACCGTCGACCTGAACCTCTGACGTCGGCGCCTCCGCTTTCGCCCGCTCAGCCCCTCGACGGCCCCGCTTCCCCACGGTGTGACCGCAGCTCGCGCACGGCAAAGACAAGGCGGCCGGGCGAGAGGAAACTCGCCCGGCCGCCTTTCGCGAGCCTCAGGCCAGGTCGTGAACCTTCTTGTACTCCAACGCATACCCGAGCTTGCCGGGCTTGCTGTCGGCGTAGAGCTTGCTCAGCTTGCCGAACTCGCCGGAACCCGGGGCCGATCCGTCGTTCCACTTGTCCATGGCGTGCAGGTCCGCGGCCGTGAAACCGTTGTCCACGACGGTGTTCTTCGGCAGTGCGACCATCGCCTCGGTGAAGGACTTCACCGTCGCGAGGTAGCTGTCCAGGGCGCGGTTGTCCCACTTGCTCAGGTCGACCGGTTTGGCGTCACGCAGCCACGCGCCCCAGTAGAACTCCTGGAACGGCAAATCCGTCTGCGTGTAGCCGATGTCGCGGCCGAAGTAGAGCAGGCTGCGGTAACGGTCGTTGCCGAAGGAGGCCAGGCCGACCGACTTCGGCAGCTTGTTGACGGTGATCGGGTTGCCGTCGGCGTCGCGCAGCCACACCCACTTGTGCGCCTGCATCTGCACCCAGAAGTCCTGCCGGGTCAGGGTGCTGTAGTTCGCCAGCACCCGCAGGCGGACGTGCAGGTTCAGCCCTCCGTCCGGAGTTTCGGCGAACGCGGTGAGGGTGTGGTGCCCGTCGGTCAGGAACGGCTCTCCGCCGGGGCCGATCACGACCGTCTTCATCGCCGCGACGCTGGCGGCGGTCTCCTTGCCGACGTCCAGCTTGCAGGTGAACGACGACGGGTCGGCGAGCCGCGCGCCGGCCGGGACCGAGCCGGCGGAGTCGCGGCCGTCGGCCTCGCACCAGTCGTCGAACCGCTTGTTGATCTTGTCCTTGCCGAGCGTGTAGCGGCCGAGCTTGTAGTAGACCTCGTCGTAGCCCAGCGAGGGCTGGGTGGGGTGCACATCGCCGATCCGGACGTCGAGCAGCTCACCGGCCGCGGCGCACAGGTAGGCCGCGTACGGCGTCGACCGGTTGTCGTGATCGCAGAACGACGGGTGGGTGCCCGGCGCCGCGCTCGCCCCGGAGGCGGCCACGCCGAGACCGGCGGCCGCCACCACGGCGGCCGTGGCGATCCGACCGAATTTCGCACCAATTCGCATATTTTCACCCCAGGGAAGTCAAGGAATGTCAGCGAGATCCTGCGGTCCGCCGCGGAACACCGCCCGACGGCAAGGTGGCCTGAGGGTGACGGGGTGGTGAACTGCACCGCCGGAATTCACCTGGGTGCGCAAAGGCGGGCGGTGCCGAAAAGACAACCCGCCCGCCCTCCCGACGCACCCGTCCGACGAGGTCGAGCTGTGAAGGGTCCCTTAACGGACTCTGAGT